>NZ_QKSE01000030.1:0-24703 GCF_003234595.1 Curtobacterium sp. MCPF17_051
CCCCACGCACCCCCACCCCGACAGGCACTCGCGGGACCCCTCACGTGCGCGCTCACTCCAGTAGCGTCGGGACCATGGAATTCAGGTACCTGGGCAACTCCGGACTCAAGATCTCCGAGATCACCTACGGCAACTGGCTGACGCACGGCTCGCAGGTCGAGAACGACGTCGCCACCCAGTGCGTGCGGGCAGCGCTCGACGCCGGCATCACGACGTTCGACACCGCGGACACGTACGCCAACACCGCCGCCGAGACCGTCCTCGGTGAGGCGCTCAAGGGCGAGCGGCGCCAGTCCCTCGAGGTCTTCACGAAGGTCTACTGGCCGACCGGCCCGAAGGGGCACAACGACGTCGGTCTCAGCCGCAAGCACATCATGGAGTCGATCGACGGCTCGCTCGAGCGACTGCAGACCGACTACGTCGACCTCTACCAGGCACACCGCTACGACTACGAGACCCCCCTCGAAGAGACGATGCAGGCCTTCGCCGACGTCGTCCGCCAGGGCAAGGCGCTCTACATCGGCGTCAGCGAGTGGTCGGCCGAGCAGATCCGTGCCGGTGCCGCGCTGGCCAAGGAGCTCGGCTTCCAGCTCATCTCGAACCAGCCGCAGTACTCGATGCTGTGGCGGGTCATCGAGGGCGAGGTCGTCCCCGCTTCGAAGCAGCTCGGCCTGTCGCAGATCGTCTGGTCGCCCATCGCGCAGGGCGTCCTGACCGGCAAGTACAAGCCGGGTCAGCCCCTGCCCGAGGGTTCGCGTGCCACGGACGAGAAGGGCGGCGCGGACATGATCAAGCGGTTCATGCGCGACGAGGTCCTCGAGGCCGTGCAGCGCCTGCAGCCCGTCGCCGACCAGGCCGGCCTCACGCTGGCGCAGCTCGCCATCGCGTGGACCCTGCAGAACGAGAACGTCGCCTCGGCGATCGTCGGCGCCTCGCGTCCGCAGCAGGTCACCGACAACGTCAAGGCCGCCGGCGTGAAGCTCGATGCGGACGCCCTCGCGGCGATCGACGAGGCACTCGGCGACATCCCGGAACGGGACGCGTCCAAGAACGTGTCCCCGTCGTCGCGCCCCGCGTAGACGCAACCGACCGACGGACGGGAGGCCCGGTGCCAGCTGGCACCGGGCCTCCCGTCCGTCGTCCGCGCGCCTCTGCCCACCGCAGCTGACGGATGGTCAACATGAACGGCATGTGTCGCGCCTCTGGCAGGCGCCTGGCAAAGCGCGTACCCCACCCAAACCACCCGGGGAAGCCCCCCGAATCGGGGGCATGACCCGAACTGATACCCCCGTTCTGGTGTCACCCGACACCGGTGCGGTGCGGATCGTGCGCCCCGGCACGATCCCGCGCCTGCTCGCCACCGCGAGGCAACTCGCGTCGTTCGGCACCATCGGTGCCGTCTGCTTCGTCATCGACCTGGGCGCCTACAACCTGCTCCGCGCCACCGTCATGCCGGACGGTCCCATCGCCGCGAAGATCGTGTCGGCCGTCGTTGCGACCTCGGTCGCGTGGATCGGCAACCGCTTCATCACCTTCCGTGCCCAGCGCCAGACCGGCCGCCGCGAGACCGTCCGCGAGGGGTTGCTCTTCGCTGCCACGAACCTCGTCGGCCTCGGCATCGCCGCCGCCTGCCTGTTCGTCTCGCACTACGTCCTCGGCTTCACGTCCACCCTCGCCGACAACGTCGCCGGCAACGGCGTCGGCCTCGTCCTCGGCACCGCGTTCCGGTTCGCCGCGTACAAGGCCCTCGTCTTCCGGTCCACCGACACACGTCCGAAGGGGTTCCCCGAATGACCATCTCAGCCGTGTTGCTGACGGCCGCAGGGCCGCTGCTCCGACCCGACGACGACAGCGGGACGACGGGGGACGTCCCGAACCGCGGGACCACGGACGTGCCGACGGGAGGCTCGGGGCAGCTCCCACAGGCCGCCTGGTCGCTGGGCGAGTGGCTCGGCTACTCGACCCTCATCGCCCTGTCCGTGCTGCTCACGATCATCGCGTTGACCACCCTCTGGTGGATGCTGCACGCCTGGCGCTCCCGGGACGCGCTGAAGTCCACCAGCTTCAGCCAGACCCCGCGACCGGCGGCGCACCGGTTCACGCTCCTGGTGCCCGGTCGGCACGAGCAGGACGTGATGGGGCAGACGCTCGACATGCTCGCGACCCAGGACCACCCCGACTTCGAGATCATCGCGATCGTCGGGGAGGACGACCCGGAGACCGACGCCGTCGTGCGTGCTGCGGCAGCTCGGCACCCCTCCCTGATCAAGGTCGTGGTGGACGACACCCTGCCGAAGAACAAGCCGAAGGCGATGAACCTGGCGCTCCAGCACGCGACGGGCGACATCGTCGGGGTGTTCGACGCCGAGGACGAGGTCTACCCGCGGCTGCTCTCCCTCGTCGACTCGCGGTTCCAGGAGACCGACGCCGACGTGGTGCAGGGCGGCGTCCAGCTGATGAACTTCAAGTCGAGCTGGTGGTCGCTCCGGAACGTCCTGGAGTACTACTTCTGGTTCCGCTCGCGCCTGCACTTCCACGCCGGGTCCAAGTTCATCCCGCTCGGGGGCAACACCGTCTTCGTGACGCGCTCCCGCCTGGAGTGGTCGAACGGCTGGGACGCGCACTGCCTCGCCGAGGACTGCGAACTCGGCGTGCGACTCTCCGCCGACGGGGCGAAGGTCGTCGTCGCCTACAGCCCCGAGGCCGTCACCCGCGAGGAGACCCCGCCGACCTTCGCGTCGCTGCTCAAGCAGCGCACGCGGTGGAACCAGGGCTTCCTGCAGGTGCTGGGCAAGGGGGAGTGGAAGAAGCTGCCGTCGTTCCGGCAGCGGTTCTTCGCCCGCTACATGCTCACGATGCCGTTCATCCAGGCGGCCACCGGGCTGCTCATCCCGCTGAGCGTCCTGATGATCCTGTTCGTCAAGGTGCCGACGGCGATCGCCCTCGTGTCGTTCGTGCCGGTGGCACCGACGCTCATGCTGCTCGCCGTGGAGATCGTCGGGCTGAACGAGTTCGGCCGTCTGTACGGCGAGAAGGTCCGGCTCCGCGACTACGTGCGGCTCGTGCTCGGCCTGGTGCCCTACCAGGTGTTCCTCGCCGCCGCGGCGGTCCGGGCAGTCGTCCGGCACGCCAAGGGCCAGAACGGGTGGGAGAAGACCGAGCACACCGGCCAGCACCGCAGCGGACAGGTGGTCGGCTTCGCCTCGGACCTGGACGGATCGGGCGCAGCGTCGTCCGCGGGCGCCGGATCGGGCGCAGCGTCGTCCGCGGGTGCCGGATCGGGCGCAGCGTCATCCGCGGGCGCCGGATCGGGCGCAGCGTCGTCCGACCGTGAGTTCGCCGGCACCACCACGGGAGGCACCCGATGACCGCCAGCATCACCGACACCACGGGCATCCCGATCCGTGGTGGCACCACCGCACACCGGGCCGGTGTCGGGGCGTGGTTCCGCCGGCACGCAGCCAGCCTGACGTGGTTGCTGCCCGTCGTCGCGGTGACCGTGCTCATCCAGGCCTGGAACATGTCGGGCACACCGCAGCGCATCGACGACGAGGGGACCTACGCCGCACAGGCGTGGGCGATCACGAACCTCGGTGAGCTCACCCACTACACGTACTGGTACGACCACCCGCCGCTCGGATGGATCCAGATCGCCGGGTACACCGGGTTGACCGGGGCGTTCGCGCGGTACCCCTTCGCGGTGGAGGCCGGGCGCGAGGCCATGGTGTTCTTCTCCGCCGTCTCGAGCATCCTGCTGTTCGTCCTGGCCCGACGTCTCGGCGCCGGACGGATCACGGCAGCCGCGGCCGGACTCGTCTTCGCGCTGTCACCGCTCGCGCTGCAGTACCACCGCACGGTGTACATCGACAACGTCGCGACGCCGTGGCTGCTGGCCGCGTTCGTCCTCGTGCTGAGCCGTCGCCAGCAGCTCGCCGGGTTCGCCGGCGCCGCTGCGTGCCTCGGCATCGCCGTGCTGTCCAAGGAGACCTACCTGCTCGCGCTGCCGTTCCTGATCTGGATGGCCGTACGTCGCGCCGACACGAGCACCCGCCGGTACACGCTCAGCGTCGCCGGGGCCGTGCTCGTGCTGATCGGCGGCGGGTACCTGCTGCTCGCCGCGGTGAAGGGTGAACTCGTGCCGGGCAACGGGCGAGTCAGCCTGTGGGAAGGCGTCACCTACCAGCTCGGGTCGCGGACCGCTTCCGGATCAGTGTTCGACGGGGGCAGCCTGGCGAACGAGGCCGCCGCGCAGTGGTGGGCGCTCGACCCGGTGTTCATCGTGCTCGGCTCGGCCGCGGCCGTCGTGGGGCTGTTCCTGCGCCGGGTCCGACCGATCGCCGCGATGCTCGTGTTCCTGCTCGCGGTGATGTTCCGGCCGAACGGGTACCTGCCGGTGCCCTACGTCATCATGCTCATCCCGTTCGCAGCGCTCCTCGTCGCGTACACCGTCGAGCGTGCCGTCCTGACGATCGCCGGTCGGGTCCACATCCGGGGCCGGTTCGGCCCGAGGGCACGGCGCGGCCTCGGCATCACCTGGGCCGTCGTGACGGCTGCTGCGCTCGTCGTCGCGGTGCCGCTGTGGGGGACGCAGCTGCGGGGGTTCCTGCTCGGCAACCTCGACCTGCCCATGCAGCAGGCCGAGCAGTGGGTGGGCGACAACGTGCCGAAGTCCTCGCGTCTGCTGGTCGACGACGCCATGTGGGTCGACCTCGTGGACGACGGCTTCGCCCGGAACAACGTCGTCTGGTACTACAAGCTCGACACCGACGGAGCGGTGGAACGGCAGTCCCCGAACGGCTGGAAGGACTCGGACTACGTCATCACGACGGACTCCATGCGCACCGGCGGCAACTCGTCCACCGACGTGCGGCAGGCGATCGAGAACTCCACGGCCGTCGCGACCTTCGGCACCGGTGACCAGCAGGTCGAGGTCCGCCGGATCCACGCCGAGGGAGCCAGTGCCGCCGAGACCGCGATCACCCGGGCCACCGACGTACGGAAGACCCTGGGGACCGAGCTCGCCTCGAACCCGGCTCTGCGTGCGGACGAGGGCACGAAGTCGCAGTTCCGCGCCGGACAGGTCGACTCGCGGGCGATGATCGCGCTCGGACAGGTGCTCGCCGACCAGGACGTGCGGGTCAACCGGTTCACCCCGCGCACCGGGGAGACCGGCCAGCCGTTCCGCACCGTCGTCCTGCACACGAGTGACGACGCCTCGACAGCCCGGGTCGCTCAGACCTTCGACGCCATGTCCCAGGCGTTCCGGCCGGACTCGGTCGAGCGCGAGGGAGCACGGCTCACGGTGACGTACGCCCCGGCAGACCCGACGACGACCGCGACGAGCGCCTCGTGACCCCCGATCGCTCGGCCGCGCTGGCCGAGCGGGCGCTGGCCGAGCGGGCGCTGGCCGCGCTGACGTCCCGCGAGCGGGCGTTCCGCGAGCGGGCGAAATGCCCGGAGGGCTCCGGCGCTGACCCGGGCATTCCGCCCGCTCGCCCGCTCGGCCGCGGAACCGTTCACCGCGAACGCGTCGGGGCGGAACACCCGCTGCACGAGCGGGCGAAATGCCCGGAGGGCTCCGGCGCTGACCCGGGCATTCCGCCCGCTCGCCCGCTCGCCCGGCGGCCTGGACGACAACCCCACGAACCACCCCTCGACACGACGACCGCACCGCCAACCGCACCTCGACCCGAAGGAGCACCATCATGACCGCACGCACCACGAACCGCCGCCGCACCGTCGTCGTCGGAGCGCTCGCCGCCACACTCGTCGCCGCGACGGTCGGCCTCGCAGCCCCGCAGAACGCCTCCGCCGCGACGACCGAGCAGGGCTGGCTCCGCGTCGGACACCTGTCGCCGGACACGAAGGGCGTCGACGTCGAACTGTCCAGCCTCGCGGGGGGCAAGACCGTCTTCGAACTCGACGACGTCACCTACGGCCAGGTCAGCCCGTACGAGAAGCTGCCGGTCGGCACCTACGTCCTGTCGATGCGCGCCGCCGACGCGCCGGGTTCCACCCCGGTCATCTCCACCGACGTCACCGTGCAGGAGGGCGACGCCAGCACCGTCGTCGCCTACGGCAAGAACGACGGGCTGAAGACGACCGCGTTCACCGACGATCTGCAGCAGCCGGGCGACGGCAAGGCGAAGCTCCGGCTCGTGCAGGCCGCCACCACCGCGAAGCGCGTCGACGTGCAGACCTCCGACGGCATCGCGATCGCCGAGGACGCCACCTTCGGCACCGCCACCGAGTACGCAACGGTCGACGCCGGCAAGTGGTCGCTCGACGTCTCCGGCAGCGGACAGCGTGGTACCGCCGAGGTCGACCTCGCCGGCAACACGGTCTCGACCCTGTTCGTCCTCGACGACAGCGAGGGCAACCTGACGGTCGTGCCCGTGACGGACGCCGCGGCGACCGCCGCAACCCCGTCCGGCGGTGTGCAGACCGGCGGTGGCGGCGCAGCCGCTGACCGGCCGGTGACCGAGGCGGTCCACGCGGTCGTCGCGATGCTCCGCTCGCTGTTCCGCTGACGCCCCGGACTGGAGGCGCGGATCACGGGCGCTGAACGGCCCACGTGGTCCGCGCCTCCCCTTCGACCCCACCCCACCATCCCCGGAGAGGCAGGCCAGCATGACCCGCAGGACCTGGATACCGGTCGCCGCCGCGGCGGCCGTCATCGTCGCCATCGTGGTCGCGGTCGTCGCGGTCCGCCCCTGGTCGTCGAGCACCATGACCGCCGCTCGCGGCACGGCGACCCCGACCTCGACCACCGCACCCGACGCGGCGCGCTCGCCGCAGCAGCTGCGGTCGGCGTTCCTGGACCGCTACGTCGAGGGCGGTCGCGTCGTCCGCACCGACCAGGGCGGTGACACCGTCAGCGAGGGGCAGGCGTACGGCTTGCTCATCGCCTACGCGAACGACGACCGTGCGCGCTTCGACGCGATCTGGCAGTGGACGAAGGACCACCTGCTCACCGACGACGACCTGCTGGCGTGGCGGTGGACGTCCGACGAGGGCGTCGCCGACGAGCAGTCCGCGAGCGATGCCGACCTCGACGCCGCCCGGGCCCTCGTGCTCGCGGGGAAGGCCTGGGACGACGACCGGTACACCGCCGCGGGCAAGCGCATCGCGGCGGCGATCCTCGAGGACGAGACGGCCCGGACCGACCTCGGTACGATCCTGCTGCCCGGACCGTGGGCGGATCAGGAGCCCTACCGGTACAACGCCTCGTACGCCTCGCCCGCGGCCTTCTCGGTGCTGGCGGACGCCACCGGGGACGACCGCTGGAACGCGCTGAACCGGGGTTCGCGCGCCGTGACGGCCGCCGTGCTCGACGCCTCCCACCTGCCCAGCGACTGGTCCCAGGTGCACGCCGACGGATCGGTGGACCCGATGCCGGCCGTCGGTGGGGACGGGCGCGTGCTCTACGGGTACGACGCGATGCGGACGCCGCTCCGGTACGCCGAGGCGTGTTCGGCGCCCGACCGGGAGCTCGCGGCGGCGCTCGCACCCACGCTCGGACGGACGACGCGGCTCGCCTCGCAGCTCGACCTCGGTGGCACCCCGGTGACACGGGACACGAACGCGCTGGCCTACACCGCGCGGGCCGCGGCCGAGCAGGCCGCCGGTTCCTCCCGTGCGGCTGCCGACGACCTCGAGCGGGCCGACCGGACTGCGGCGACCGCTCCGACCTACTACGGGGACGCCTGGTTGGCCATCGGTTCGACCATGCTGACCTCCGACGTGCTCGGAGGCTGTGCCAGCGACGTGGGAGGCGGCTCGTGAGCGGCCGTCGGAGCGCCGGGCGCGTCTCGGCTGTCCGGAGCCGAGGCGTGGTGATCGGTGCCGTGGTCGCCGCCGCCGTCGTGGTGGTCGGGGGCGTGGCCGGGGTGGCGGTCGCGTCGACGGTGGGCGGCGGAGCGGAGGAGCGCGCCGCGTCGTCCTCGTCCGCGTCCCCGTCGTCCTCCTCGTCGTCCTCTTCGTCGTCCTCGGGTTCCGGCACCGACGGGTTCCAGGACCCGGCCGCGCCCGAGGCCCGCTCGACGGCCACCCCGGTCAGCGTGTCGATCCCGGCCATCGGCGTGCGGTCCTCGCTCGAGGACCTGCACCGCGGCGCCGCCGGAGAACTCGACCCGCCCGTCGACTGGGACAGCGCGGGCTGGTTCAGCGACGGGATCGTCCCCGGCGAGGTCGGCCCCGCCGTCATCGCCGGTCACGTCGACAGCCCCACGAGCGCCGCGGTGTTCTTCCGGCTCGACGAACTGGTCGCCGGCGACGAGGTCCACGTCCGGATGTCCGACGGCAGTACCCGCACCTTCATCGTCGACCGTGCCGAACGCGCCGCCAAGTCGGCGTTCCCGACGAGCGACGTCTACGGCCCCACCCCCACCCCGCAACTCCGACTCATCACCTGCGACGGCACGTTCGACACCGCCACCGGGCACTACACGGACAATCTGATCGTGTTCGCAGACCTCTCGTCGGATTGACCCACCAAGCCAGCGATACATTCGACCGAGAGCACGAGGAGCACCATGAGCGAGACCCTGGTCATCATCCCGACCTACGACGAAGCCGAGAACGTCCGGCCGATCGTCGAGCGCACGTTGGCCGCGACCGACGACTCCGTGCACGTGCTCGTCGTCGACGACAACTCGCCCGACGGCACCGGCGACATCGCGGACGCCATCGCCCGCGAGACCGACCGGGTGCACGTCATGCACCGCACCGTCAAGGACGGCCTGGGCGGCGCGTACCTGTCCGGGTTCGCGTGGGGTCTGGAACACGGCTACGCCAAGCTCGTCGAGATGGACGCCGACGGCTCCCACCACCCCGAGTACCTGCCCTGGATGCTCGAGCTCGCGGACTCGCACGACCTGGTGCTCGGCTCCCGGTGGATCAAGGGCGGCAAGGTCGAGAACTGGCCCTGGTACCGGCTCCTGCTCTCCCGCGGCGGCAACCTGTACACGCGTCTCGCCCTGGGCATCGCGGTGCGCGACGCCACCGGCGGCTTCCGGGTCTTCACCTCGCGGGCGTTCGAGCGGATCGACCTCGCCGGTGTGGCGTCGAAGGGGTACTGCTTCCAGGTGGACCTGTGCTGGCGCTCCCTCGAGGCGGGTCTGCGGGTCGTGGAGACGCCGATCACCTTCACCGAGCGGGAGTTCGGTGTCTCGAAGATGAGCGGCAACATCGTCCGCGAGAGCCTGGCGCTCGTGACGAAGTGGGGCATCGACCGCCGCATCCGCGAGACCCGTTCGCTCGTGAAGGACCACCGCAAGCTGCCCTCCGTGCGGAAGAACGCGCACGCGGTCTCCGACCACGCCGCCTGAGGCCGCGGACACACGAACGCACGAACGGCGACGGACCAGGTGGGTTCGTCGCCGTTCGTGCGTGCGGAACTGCGGCTCGCGCAGCACGCGGGTGGCTAGCGCAGCTCGCGGGTGGCTAGCGCAGCACGACCACGCCGCGGCCGCGGAACCGGACGACGCCGGCATCCACCTCGGTCGCGCCGAAGCCGTAGAGCTCCTCGCCCACGGCGTCGGGGACCGGGACCTCGGCTGCGTCGTCGGCGAGGTTCACCACGACGTGCACCGGCGCCACGTCGGGGCCGAGCAGCCCGCGGGTGAGCACCAGCCAACGACGGTCCTCGCTGAAGCGGACGGCGTTCGCCTCGTAGCGGTGGTCGACGAACGCCTGGTCGGTGCGCCGCAGGGCGATGAGCACCCGGTAGGCACGCAGGATCGCCGCACCGCGCTCCGAGCTGACGTCGGCCCAGTCGAGCTTGGAGTTGGTGAACGTCGTCGGGTCCTGCGGATCTGGCACCGCTGACTCGTCCCACCCGTGCTCGGCGAACTCGGCGATGCGCCCCTCGGCGGTCGCCTTGCCGAGCTCGGGTTCCGGGTGCGAGGTGAAGAACTGCCACGGCGTCGAGGCCGCGAACTCCTCGCCCATGAACAGCATCGGCGTGAACGGCCCGAGCAGTGTCAGGGCCGCGGCGATCACGAGCCCCTCGTCGTCGAGCGTCGCGGCGAGCCGGTCGCCGGCGGCGCGGTTGCCGATCTGGTCGTGGTTCTGGTTCGCGACGACCAGGGCCGTCGCGGGGGAGGTCCCGCGGTCGATCGGCCGACCGTGCCGCTTGCCGCGGAACGACGACCACGTGCCGTCGTGGAAGAAACCGTCCTCGAGCACCTTCGCCAGCGCCGACAGCGGAGCGAAGTCGGCGTAGTAGCCGTTCGTCTCACCGGTGAGCGCCACGTGCACGGCGTGGTGGAAGTCGTCCGACCACTGCCCCGCGAGGCCGTACCCGGCGGCCTCGCGCGGCCGGAACATCACCGGGTCGTTGAGGTCGGACTCCGCGATGAGCGACAGCGGACGACCGATGAACGACGAGTAGGCGTCGGTCTCGTCGGCCATCGATGCCAACACGTGCGGGCGGGTGGTGTCGCGGATCGCGTGCACGGCGTCGAGCCGGAGCCCGTCGACGTGATGGTCGCGGAACCACATGCGCACGTTGTCGAGCACGTACCGGCGGACCTCGGGGTGCTCGACGTTCACCGAGTCACCCCAGGTGTTGCCGAGCCCGGCCAGCAGGTACGGGCCGTAGAGCGGCAGGTAGTTGCCGCTCGGGCCGAGGTGGTTGTAGACGACGTCCTGGATGACCCCGAGCCCCAGCGCATGTGCGGTGTCGACGAACCGGTCGTAGGCGTCCGGGCCGCCGTACGGGGCGTGCACGGAGAACCAGCCGACCCCGTCGTAGCCCCAGTTCCACTCGCCGTTGACGGCGTTGACGGGGAGCAGCTCGACGAACTCGACCCCGAGCTCGACCAGGTGGTCCAGCTTCTGGGCAGCGGCGTCGAGCGTGCCCTCGGGTGTGTAGGTGCCGATGTGCATCTCGTAGATGACGGCGCCGCGGGCCGGGCGTCCGGTCCACGACTCGTCGGTCCACGCGAACCGTGCGGGGTCGACGACCTCGGACGGGCCGTGCACGCCCTCGGGCTGGTACCGGCTGCGCGGGTCCGGTCGGACCGCGTCGTCGTCGCCGATGCGGAACCCGTACCGGGCGCCGACGACCGGCATCACGGCGTCGGTGGACCACCAGTCGTCGTCGCCCTTGGTGAGCGGGTACTCGACGTCGTCGACGACGAGCCGGACCCGGTCCGGCTCGGGCGCCCAGACGGCGTAACGGTCAGGTGCGGTCATGCGTGACCCTCCAGGATGTCGATCTCGGCCTGCGCGTCGTTCTCGGTGGCGTCCGTCGTGCGGTCGGCGGCGGGCCGGGAGGCGCCGCTCGCGTCGGACACGGCGGGCACCGCGTCGGCGTGGCCGGCTGCACCGACTGCGTCGGCGGGCACGAGCAGCGCGACCGGGTAGGTGGTGAGCAGGTCGGCCAACGCGATCCCGCGGTCGGCGGGGACGCGTCGGCCGGTGAGCAGGTCGATGCGCTCGACGGGGACGGCGTGCACCAGCGTGTCGCCCCAACCGCCGACCCGGCCGAGACCGATCGGCAGACGCGTCGCGATCGTCACGGCACCGCCGCGGTCGAACGCGATGACGTGGTCGGCCGCGCTGCCGGTGGCCTCGAGCTCCAGGTACCGGGTGAACAGCTCCGGGTGGTCCCGACGGATGCGCAGTGCGCGGGTCGTGACCAGGAGCTTCGCGGCACCGTCGATGCCGATCGACGGCAGGTCCTCGGGGCCGTCGTCGTCCGGGCCGTCGAGCTCGGCGAGCACGTGACGCCGCTCGGCGTAGTCGACCGGACGACGGTTGTCGGGGTCGACGAGCGAGCGGTCCCAGAACTCGGTGCCCTGGTAGACGTCGGGGACGCCCGGGGCGGTGAGCTGGACGAGCTTCTGGGCAAGACCGTTCGACCACCCGGCGGCGTCGATCTGCTCGTCGAGGGCGTCGAGCACGGCGACCACGTCCGGGTTGTCGAACGCGGCGTCGACGATCGCGTGCATCTGCTGCTCGAACGCCTCGTCGGGCTCGGTCCACGTGGTGCTGTCTCCGGCTTCGCGGGAGGCCTTCTCGGCGTACGCGTGCAGACGCTCGCGGCTCGCGGGCCGAGCGCCGACGATCGCCTGCCAGAGCAGGTCGGCGAACACGCGGTCCTGCAACGGCACGAGCGACTGCAGGCGCTCGAGCGTGGCGGCCCACTCGTCGCCGAGCTCGGCCAGCACCGCGATGCGCGCGCGGGTGTCCTCGCTGCGCTTCGTGTCGTGCGTGGTGAGCGTCGTCATGGTGTGCGGCCAGCTGCCGAGCCGTTCGCGCTGGGCCTGGTGGAAGTCCGCCACCGAGACCGCGAAGACGCTCGGGTCGCCGCCGACCTCGCTCAGGGACGACAGGCGCGAGGTGCGGTAGAACGCCGTGTCCTCGACGCCCTTCGCCATCACCATGCCGCTGGTCTGCTGCAGTCGGACCGCCGCGGCGTTCGTCGGGTCGACGAGTGCCGGTGCGATCCGGTCGATGACGTCGTCGAGGTCCGGGCGGGCCTCGGCGGCGCGCTCGAGCGCCGTGATGAGGTGGTGGGCGCCCTCGGGCAGGTACGTGCGGTACACGTCGAACGAGGCCACGATCTCGGCGACCGCGTCGACGATCCGCTCGTGCGTGATCGTCTCCGTCACGGCGCTCGGTGCGAGCAGGCGTGCGAGCCGCTCGACCTCGCTGCCGAGGATGCCGTCCGCGATGCCCCGTCGGGTGTCGTGCGTGAGCTGCTGCCAGTCGGTCGGTTCGGCCCCCGACGCCGCGGTCAGCGCCTGCTCACCCGCGGGGTCGACGAACACGCGGTCGAGCACCCCGAGGGCGTCGTACCCGGTGGTGCCGTCGACCGGCCACGAACTCGGCAGCTGCTCGCCGGGCTCGAGGATCTTCTCGACGAGGGTGTAGGCCCCGCCGGTCAGCTCCGCCAGGTCCTGCAGGTAGCCCGCCGGGTCGTACAGCCCGTCCGGGTGGTCGATGCGCAGGCCGTCGACGAGTCCGTCGCGGAACCAGCCGCCGATGACCCCGTGCGAGGCCGCGAAGACCTCGGGCTCCTCGACGCGGATCGCCGCGAGGGTGTTCACGGCGAAGAACCGGCGGTAGTTCAGGTCGTGGTCGGCGCGCTTCCAGTGCACGAACGCGTAGTGCTGGCGGGCGTGCACGGTCTCGACGGTGTCGCCGTCGTGCACCGTTCCGGGGGCGGTGGGGTAGGCGGTCTCGCCGACGCGCAGCACCGGACGCTCGGCGTCGGACGTGTCGAGCGTGACCGCGTCGAGCAGCCGGTCGTCGAGCACGGGGACGCGGACCTTGCCGTCGCCGGCTTCCCAGTCCACGTCGAAGGCCCAGGCCACGGGGGAGCCCTGCCCGAGTTCGAGCAGGGACCACCACCACGGGTTCGACTCGGGGGTCGCGACGCCGACGTGGTTCGGCACCACGTCGACGATGACCCCGAGGCCGACGGCGTGCGCGGCCTCGGCCAACGCCCGCATCGCCTGGTCGCCACCGCGGTCGGTGTCGACCCGCGTGTGGTCGACCACGTCGTAGCCGTGGTTCGACCCGGACTCGGCCTGCAGCACCGGCGACAGGTACAGCCAGTCGGCGCCGAGGTCGTGCACGTAGTCGACCAGGTCGCGGGCGGCGTCGAGGTCGAAGTCGGCCGAGACCTGCAGCCGGTAGGTCGACGCGGGGACGCGGTTCGCGGCGCCGGGCGTTCCGGCGGTCATCGGGTGGCTCCGCTCGGTGCGGTGGACCCGGCCGGGTTGGCCGGGGTGACGGTGTCCTGCGGGGCGTCTGGTCCGGGGGCGCCGTCCTGCTCGGCGTCGACCGGGGTGCTCGTGACCTCGTGGTCGGGCTCGGCACGCAGCACGATCATCGACCGGGCGGGGACGTCGAGGGGGGTACCCGCGTCGAGCACCTCGTCGCGGGCGCCGGGGTCGGCGGTGTCGATCCGGACGGTCCAGCCGGGGGAGTACTCCTCGGGTGGGAGCGTGAAGGTCACGACGTCGTCGTGGGCGTTGAAGTACGTGATGAAGCCGACGTCGGTGATGCGCTCACCGCGGGCGTCGCGACCTCGGATGCCCTCGCCGTTCAGGTACATGCCGACGCTCTTGCCGAAGCCGGAGTCCCAGTCCTCGGGGTCCATGGCGTCGCCCGAGGGGGTCAGCCACACCACGTCGGGCAGCGGCTCGCCCTCGCCACGTCGGACCGGACGGCCGTTGAAGTACCGGGTCCGGCGGAACGTGGGGTGGTCGTGCCGCAGCTTCACCACGTCGGCGGTGAACTGGATGAGGTCCTCGTCCGCACTGTCCCAGTCGATCCAGCTGAGCTCGGAGTCCTGCGCGTAGACGTTGTTGTTGCCGGCCTGCGACCGGCCGAGCTCGTCGCCGTGCGCGATCATCGGCACACCCTGGCTCAGGAGCAGGGTCGCCAGGAAGTTCCGGCGACGCTGCAGCCGCAGGGCGTTCACCGCCTCGTCGTCGGTCGGGCCCTCGGCCCCGGAGTTCCACGACCGGTTGTGGCTCTCGCCGTCGTTGTTGTCCTCGCCGTTGGCCTCGTTGTGCTTCTCGTTGTAGGCCACCAGGTCGTACAGGGTGAAGCCGTCGTGCGCGGTGATGAAGTTGATGCTCGCCTTGGGCGTGCGGCCGTCGTGCTCGTACAGGTCGGCCGAGCCGGAGATCCGCGAGGCGAACTCGCCGAGCGTCGACGACTCGCCGCGCCAGAAGTCACGGACGGTGTCGCGGTACTTGCCGTTCCACTCGGACCACTGGGGCGGGAAGTTGCCGACCTGGTAGCCACCGGGGCCGACGTCCCACGGCTCGGCGATGAGCTTGACCTGCGACACGATCGGGTCCTGCTGCACCAGTTCGAAGAAGGCCGACAGCCGGTCGACCTCGTAGAACTCGCGGGCCAGTGCCGAGGCGAGGTCGAAGCGGAAGCCGTCGACGTGCATCTCGGTCACCCAGTAGCGGAGCGAGTCGAGGATGAGCTGCAGCGAGTGCGGGTGCCCGACGTTGAGCGAGTTCCCCGTGCCCGTGTAGTCCATGTAGAACTTCTTGTCGTCGTCGACCAGGCGGTAGTAGGCCGCGTTGTCGATGCCGCGGAACGACAGCGTCGGGCCGAGGTGGTTGCCCTCGGCGGTGTGGTTGTAGACGACGTCGAGGACGACCTCGATGCCGGCGCGGTGCAACTCGCGCACCATCGTCTTGAACTCCTGGACCTGCTGGCCCTGGTCGCCCGACGACGAGTACGCCGAGTGCGGCGCGAAGAAACCGATGGTGTTGTAGCCCCAGTAGTTCGACAGCCCCTTGTCCTGCAGGGTCGAGTCGTTCACGAACTGGTGCACCGGCATGAGCTCGAGCGTGGTGACGCCGAGGCGCTGCAGGTGCTCGATGACCGCCGGGTGGGCGACGCCGGCGTAGGTGCCGCGCTGCTCTTCCGGCACGTCGGGGTGGGTCTCGGTGAGTCCCTTGACGTGCGCTTCGTAGATGACGGTCTCGCCGTACGGCGTGCGCGGCGGACGGTCCCCCTGCCAGTCGAAGAAGGGGTTGATCACGACGCCCTTCATCATGTGCGACGCGGAGTCCTCGTCGTTGGTCGAGTCCGGGTCGCCGAACGTGTACGAGAAGAGCGACTGGTCCCAGTCGATCTCGCCGCTGGTCGCCTTGGCGTACGGGTCGAGCAGGAGCTTCGACGGGTTGCAGCGCGCGCCGTTCTCGGGGTCGTACGGGCCGTGGACCCGGAAGCCGTACTGCTGCCCGGGGCCGATGTTGGGGAGGTACGCGTGCCAGACGTAGGCGTCCACCTCGAGCAGGCGGACGCATTCTTCGTTGCCGTCGGAATCGAACAGACAGAGTTCGACGCGCTCGGCGACCTCGGAGAACAGCGCGAAGTTCGTGCCGCTCCCGTCGTAGGTCGCCCCGAGCGGGTACGGGTTTCCGGGCCAGGTGTGCAAACGGTCCTCCAGGTGTGGGTGCGGCCAACATATCGGCGGCACTCGTCCGCGTCCGCAGACAAGCCCCAGCTGTGGATGCCCACTGCGCCCCGCGGCCTGTGGAGGAACGGACGAGTAGCGTCGCGCGCATGGCCAACATCGTCTCGAAGATCGCAGACCAGGTCCGCCCGCTCGGGGTCTCCACGAACTACGGAGAACCCGTCGAGGTCGGTGACCAGACCCTCATCCCCGTGTCCGTCAGCTGGTTCGGCTTCGGTGGCGGCGGGGACGACGAGAACGGTGGCGGCGGTGGCGGCGGCCTGTCGGCCCCCGTCGGCGCGTACGTCCGTCGCCCGGGCAAGGACCTCGTGTTCGAGCCGAACCCGATCTCGCTGATCGTCGTCGGCATCCCCTTCGTGTGGGTGGCCGGGCGTGTCCTCCGCAAGCTGGTGCGCGCGCTCAAGAAGTGACCACCTGACGCAACCGGAGGCCCGTGGCGACGCCGCCACGGGCCTCCAGTCCGTCACGCGGTCGCGACCGCGTCTAGACTGCTGGCACACACACGGGAGTCCGGGACCGCCGGGCTGAGAGGGAGCGATCGGCGCTCCGACCGTCGAACCTGATCCGGATCATGCCGGCGCAGGGAGGAGTCAGCAGCATGCCTTCAGGCACGTCCACAACCGTCACCACCGCTCCACGGCGATCGCTGCGTTGGCGGGTCGTCGACATCGTCGTCGCGAGTGTCCTCGCGGTGGCCCTCGGAGTCGTCTTCCGGCTCTGGGAGTTCGGCTACGAACCCATCAGCGCCGTCATGGACCTCGTGCTCCCCGGCACGAAGGCCCTGTTCGGCGGGGTCTGGCTGCTCGCCGGCCCGATCGTCGCGATCGTCGTCCGCAAGCCCGGCGCCGCGCTCTACGGCGAGATGGTCGCCGCCTCGGTCGAGGCGTTGTTCGGCACCCAGTGGGGGTGGCTCACGCTTGAGGCCGGACTCGTCCAGGGCCTCGGCGCCGAGATCGTCCTCGCGCTGTTCCTGTACCGCGTCTACCGCCTGCCGGTCGTCGTGCTCGCCGGTGCCGCGGCCGGACTCGCGCTCGGCATCAACGACACCGTCCTCTGGTACCCGGGACTCGACGTCGCCTTCAAGGTCGTCTACGTGATCTGTGCGGTGATCTCCGGTGCCGTGATCGCGGGGGCGGGCTCCTGGCTCATCGTCCGGGCACTCGCCCGCACCGGGGTGCTGTCGTCCTTCGCGGCCGGCCGCGAGCACAGCCGCCGCGAACCCCGCGCCCTGGTGTGACCGTGCCCGCTCCGTCGGCGACGTCCCCTTCCGCCGGCGGCGACGCCGGCGCAGGTGCCGGCGTCCGCGGGGCGCGCATCGTGTTCCGCGGCTGGGGCTGGCGGTACCCGGAGCGAGACGCCTGGGCCGTCAGTGACGTCGACCTGACCGTCGAGCCGGGGGAGCGGGTCGCCGTCGTCGGGTCGTCCGGTGCCGGCAAGTCGACGCTCCTGCGAGCGGTCGCCGGCGTGCTGCCGGACGAACCCGACGCCACCGATGACACGGCTGCTTCGGTGCGGGGAACACTCCTGGTCGACGAGGCCGACCCCCGCGCGGTCCGCGGGCGTGTCGGTCTCGTCATGCAGGACCCCGAGGCACACACCGTGATGTCCCGCGTCGGCGACGACGTGGCCTTCGGCTGCGAGAACGCCGGCGTCCCCCCTGACGAGATCTGGGACCGGGTGCGGGCGGCGCTCGCGGTCGTCGGCCTCGACCTGCCGCTCGACCGCTCCACCGCGCAGCTGTCCGGTGGGCAGCGGCAGCGGTTGGCGCTCGCGGGCGTGCTCGCGATGCGGCCGGGTGCGCTCGTGCTCGACGAACCCTGCGCGAACCTCGACCCGGACGGCGTGGCGCAGGTGCACGACGCCGTCCGGGCACTGCTCGACGAGACCGGGGCGACGCTGCTCGTGGTGGAGCACCGGATCGGCACCTGGCTGGACCTGGTCGATCGGCTCGTGCTGCTCGAACCGGCCGGCGGCGTGGTCGCGGACGGTCCGCCGGCCCAGGTGCTGGCGGACCACGGCGAGGCGCTCACCGCGGCCGGGGTCTGGGTTCCCGGTGCCGAGCCGGCGCGTGGTTCCGCCCGGCAGCTGCGGCGTGCGCGCGGACGAGCGGGCGAAATGCCCGGGGCGTCGGGCGGCGCGATCGCGGCATTCCGCCCGCTCGGCGAGGGGGAGCCGGGCGCGGGGGAGCCGGGCGACGGAGCGCGTGAGATGACGTCGCGCGGACGAGCGGGCGAAATGCCCGGGCGGTCCGGCGCGGCGACCGCGGCATTCCGCCCGCTCGGCGAGGGAGAGCGCGGCGAGGCGGCGGCGGCGGTGCTGCTCGAAGCCCGGGGACTCGGCACGGCACGGGCAAAGCAATCGGTCGGGAACGGTATCGACCTCGTGCTCCGGGCCGGACAGGTCCTCGCGGTCACCGGACCGAACGGCGTCGGCAAGTCGACGCTCGGGCTGACCCTCGCGGGCCTGCTGGCACCGGCCGCCGGCGAGCTCGACGCCACCGACACCCTCGCCGACGGCCTCGGCGCAGCGCCGCACACCTGGACGAGCCGCGAACTCGCCGCCCGGATCGGCACGGTGTTCCAGGACCCCGAGCACCAGTTCGTCGCCCGCTCCGTCCGCGAGGAGATCGAGGCCGGCCCCCGAGCACTCGACGCGCCTGACGTCGCCGAACGAGCCACCGCGCTGCTCGACGAGTTCGGGCTGGCACACCTGGCCGACGCCAACCCCTTCACCCTGTCCGGGGGCGAACAACGACGACTCGCGATCGCCTCGGTCATCGCCGCCCGGCCGCCGGTCGTCGTGCTCGACGAACCGACCTCCGGGCAGGACCGAGCCACGTGGCAGGCCGTCGTCGGGCGGCTCGGGGCCCTGGCTGACGCCGGCACCTCGGTGGTGGCGGTCACCCACGACCGCGATCTCGTCCGGGCACTCGACGCCGACGAGGTCGTGCTCGGGCCTGACGGCGCCCGGACCGTCGGGCGCGACCAGGGGCCGTCGGTCGCGACCGTCCCGGAGACGGGACCGACAGCCGGGAGCCGCCCCGGGCCTCCAGACCGGACCGACACGGACGATGGGACGGACGCGGCGGACGCGGCGGACGCGGCGGACGCGGCGGACGTGGCGGACGGAACCGACCGGCCGGACCCGGCGCGACGACCGCTGCCGGCACGAGCGACCGGCATCCCCGGCGTCCAGCCGGTCGCGTCGCTGATCGGTGTGCTCGCCCTCGGCGTCTGCCTGGTGCTCAGTCTCGACGTCGTCTCCGCCGCCATCGCCCTGGCGCTCGAACTCGCGCTCCTGCCGCTCCTGCGCCTGCCGCTGCGGACCCTGCTGCTCCGACTCGCACCGGTGCTCGTCGCGGTGCCGCTGACGGCGGTGAGCATCGCGCTGTACGGCAGGCCCTCGGGTCGGGAGTGGTTCGACCTCGGGTTCGCGCACGTCACCGACGGGTCGCTGACACTCGCCCTGGCGACGGCGCTCCGGGTCCTCGCGGTGGGAGTGCCCGCCATCGCGCTCTTCGTACGGGTCGACCCGACCGACCTCGCCGACGGGCTCGCGCAGGTGCTCCGGCTGCCCGCGCGGTTCGTGCTCGGGGCGCTCGCCGCCGTCCGCATGATGACCTTGCTCGTCGACGACTGGCGACAGCTGGCGATGGCCCGGCGCGCCCGAGGACTCGCCGACTCCGGACGGCTCCGCCGCGGAGCGACCATGGCGTTCGCGCTGCTCGTGCTCGCGCTGCGCCGGGCGACGACGTTGGCGGTGGCGATGGAGTCACGGGGGTTCGGTGCTCCCGGACGGCGGACCTGGGCGCGGGTCGCACGGTTCGCCGGGCCGGAGTGGGCGATGGTGGCGGTGCTGATCGGCATCGGCGTGGTGTCGATCGCCGTTGCGGTGAGCGTCGGGACGTGGCGTGCCTGACCCGACGCCTGCAGACGGCACGACGGGCGGCGAGCGCGCGACGGGCACGACCGCCGGTGACCTCGCCCCCGGCCTCGCCGCTGCTGCCGCCGGTGTCGCCGCTGCCACGGGCCGGCGCGCCGTCGTGCTCATCGACGGCCGGTCCGGCACGGGCAAGACCACCCTCGGAGCACAGGTCGCGGAGCAGCTCGGCGCGCAGCTCGTGCACCTGGACGACCTGTACCCGGGGTGGGACGGCCTGCGTGCGGCTGCCGATGCCGTGGTGACCGACGTCCTCGGAGCGCCGAGCGGGTACCGACGCTGGGACTGGGTGGCCGATGCGCCCGTCGACTGGGCGTCGGTGGACCCCGACCTGCCGATCGTGGTCGAGGGGTGCGGTGCGTTGTCCCGCGCGTCGGCGCCGCTGGCGTCGCTGCGGGTGTGGCTCGAGGCCGACGATGCCGTGCGGTGGGACCGGGCGATCGGACGCGACGGCGAGGTCTTCGCGCGCGAGTGGGACCGCTGGGCCGCGCAGGAGCAGGCCTTCATCGCCGCCGAGGACCCGGCCGCCCTGGCCGACGTGGTCCTGCGGACGTAGCGCGCGTGGGCCCGCGCGCGGCTCGCCGCGCCCCGAGGATTCGCGCTCAGCGACACCTCACGGCCTCCGGAAGGCGAGAACTGTCGCTCAGCGCGAAACGTCAGCCCCCCGCGCCCGCGCCCGCGCCCGCGCCCGCGCCCGTCCGCGCCTCCCGCCGCGCCACCGCCCGCGGATCCACCGCGAACACCGCCGCCACGATCGTCAGCACCGCGTACACCCCGAGGTACCCGCACAGGATCCACGGCGACCCGCCCCCGAGCTGCACGAACACCGCGGCCAGCAGCGGTGTCAGCCCCACCGAGAAGATCGACCCGATCTGGTACCCGAGCGACATCCCCGAGTACCGCCGCCCGGTCGGGAACTGCTCGGCGAACCACGCCGCCTGCGGCCCGTAGATGCTGTCGTGGAACACGCACATCCCGATCAGCGCCACGAGCGGCAGCAGCACGAGCGGCCCGGCGTCGAGGAACGCGAAGAACGGCCAGATGAGCACCGCGATGCCCACCGCCGACCAGATCGTCAGCACCCGCCGCCCGACCCGGTCCGACAGCCACCCCCAGAACGGCGTCGACACGAGCGACACCGCCGAGATCACGAGCACGGCCTGCAGCCCGGCGTCCGAGCCCTCCGGTCCGCGCACGTTGCCGAGGTAGGTCAGCGAGTACGTCGTCAGGATCGAGTACAGCGCCGGCTGCACGAGGCGCAGGCCCGCCGTCACCAGGATCGACCGCGGGTGCTGCCGGATCGCCTGCCACACCGGGAACCGTTCGACCCCACCCGAGGCGCGCAGCTCCTGGAACACCGGGGCGTCCTGCACGCCGAGTCGGATGACGAGCCCGACCGCCACGATCACCGCCGAGAACAGGAACGGCAGCCGCCAGCCCCAGGCCAGGAACGCCTCGGTGCCGAGCAGCGACCGCACGAGCGTGAAGACCCCGGTCGCCAGGAGCATCCCACCGGCCGACCCCATCTGCGTGAACGCCCCGAACAGCCCCCGGTGCCGCTCCGGCGCGTGCTCGACGGACAGCAGCGCCGAGCCACCCCACTCGGCACCGGCCGCGACGCCCTGCAGCAACCGCAGGAACACGAGCGCCACGACGGCACCGACCCCGATGGTCGCGGCGGACGGGATCACCCCGATCAGCGTGGACGCGATGCCCATCAGCACCAGCGAGGCGACGAGCAGCTTCTTCCGCCCGATCCGGTCGCCCAGGTGGCCGGCGATCACGCCGCCGAGCGGCCGCGCCACGAACCCGACGCCGTAGGTCGCGAACGACGCGATGACCCCGACGGCCGGCGTCACGGACGGGAAGAACGTCGGTGCGAACACCAGCGCCGAGGCCGTCGCGTAGAGGTAGAAGTCGTAGTACTCGACGGTCGTCCCGACGAACGACGCGAGGGCGACCCGACGACGGGTCGCGGTGGTCGACGGTGCGGCGGGACGGCCTGGAGGCGCGGTGACGGTGGTCTGGCTCGGCATGCCTCAGGAGCATGGTCGCGTCCAGGGCCGCGGGGAACACCGCGCGTAACGGGAGGTCACGTCGCTGTCGTCGGATGGTGCCCGCCGACCACGATGGGACGCATGAGCGATGCACCGAACCGCCCGCTGCGCTTCGCGGCCTTCGTCATGAACACGACCTCGCACATCCAGCACGGCCTGTGGCGGCACCCCGACGCCCGGCAGGTGGACTTCGACGACGTGACGCTGTGGACCGACCTGGCGAGGACCCTCGAGCGCGGCAAGTTCGACGCGATGTTCTTCGCCGACGTCGTCGGTACCTACGGCCCCGGTCGCGGCGACTACTCGACCAACCTGCGCGAGGGGCTGCAGATCCCCTCGAACGACCCCTCCGTGCTGCTGTCCGCGCTCGCCGTGTCGACCGAGCACCTCGGGCTCGCGTTCACCTCGAGCGTCATCCAGGCGCACCCGTTCGACTTCGCCCGCAAGGTCTCCACGCTCGACCACATCACCCGGGGCCGCATCGGCTGGAACGTCGTCACGAGCGCCCTCGACAGCGCCGCCCGGAACTTCGGGGCCGACCGGCTCGAGGAGCACGACGAGCGCTACGTCTGGGCCGAGGAGTACCTCGAGGTCTGCGCGAAGCTCTGGGAGGGCTCGTGGGAGGACGGCGCCGTGCTGAAGGACCCCGTCCGCGGCTACGCCGACCCCGACAAGGTGCACCGCATCGACCACCACGGCACCCGCTACGACGTGCAGGGCCCGCACCTGTCGGCACCGTCGCCGCAGCGGACCCCGGTGCTGTTCCAGGCGGGGTCGTCCCCCGCCGGCCGGGCCTTCGCGGCCCGGAACGCCGAGGCGCAGTTCATCCTGACCTCGAACCGGGACGCCACCGAGCAGCTCATCCGCGAGACCCGTGACCTGGCCGAGGCCGCCGGCCGGCAGCGGGACGACATCGCGTTCTTCCTCGGCCTCACCTTCGTCACCGGCTCCACCGAGGCCGAGGCGAAGGCCAAGGAAGCGGAGATCGACGAGTACCTGGCCGCCGACGGGTTCCTGGTGCACTCGAACCTCGGCTTCGACCCGGACACCGGCGAGCCCCTCGACCCGGACACCCCGCTCTCCGAGGTCCGCACCCACGCCGGGCAGTCGCACCTGCAGTGGCTCCGCGAGGCCGCCGGGGACCGCGAACCGACGATCGCCGACCTGGCTCGCCTGTCAGCGAAGCTCCGCGCCCGGGTCGTCGGGACGCCGGAGCAGATCGCCGACGAGCTCGCCGGCTGGCAGCGCGTGGGCGTCGACGGCGTCAACGTCATCAACTGGACGCTGCCCGGCTCCTACGAGGAGTTCGTCGACCACATCGCGCCGACCCTGCAGGAGCGCGGGCTGATGCAGTCCGAGTACCGCGAGGGGACCCTGCGCGAGAAGCTCTTCGGCCACGCACAGCTGCCGGGATCGCACCCGGCCAGGCGGTGGCGCGGGGCGTTCTCGGGGGGCTCTGGCGCCACCGCGCCGGCGACCGTCCCGGACGACGCGACCCGTGCGGTGGAGGTGCCCGCGTGACGCCGGCGACGACGACCGACGGAGCCGTGACGGGCCTCCCGGCCGACCGTCTGGCGACCCTGCGCGAACGCTTCGCGCCCGTGTTCGCCACCATCCGCGACGGCGCGGTCGAGCGTGAGCTCGCGTCCGGGAGGCCCGGCGACCGGCCGCTGCCGCACGCCGAGGTCCGGGCGCTCGCCGACGCGGGGTTCGGGCGGCTGCGCGTGCCGGAGGACCGCGGCGGCTTCGGGGTGACGCTGGTCGAACTCGCGCACCTGGTGGCGGACCTGGCGGCGGCGGACTCGAACATCGCGCACCTGTGGCGCGGACACTTCGGGTACACCGAACTGGTGCTGCTGCGGCCGCACTCCGCGTCACGCGACGAGTGGCTCGACCGGATCGTCGGCGGCGCGATCGTCGGGAACGCGACCTCGGAGCGGACCGGGACGACCTGGCTGACATCTCGACGACGGTGACGCCTGCTGGTGATTCCCTCCGCCTCGACGGGCGGAAGTTCTACTCGACCGGCACGCTCTACGCGGACTGGATCTACCTGGCGGCGGACCGCGACGGGGAGCGCGTGACGTTCGCCGTCGACGCCTCCCCACCGGGCGTCAGGAGCATCGACGACTGGGACGGGTTCGGGCAGCGGTTGACCGCGTCCGGCACCACCGTGTTCGACGGGGTGTCGGTCGACCCTTCGGTGGTGTCGGCGTACCGGGACGCCCCGCTGTCGCACATCCAGGCCTTCTACCAGCTGTACCTGCTGGCGGTCCTCGCCGGGATCGGGCAGGCGGTGTCCGACGACGCCGTGGCCTTCGTGCGACCACGGACCCGCACCTACATCCACGCCAACGCGGCCGTGCCGGGGGAGGACCCGCAGGTGCTGGCGGTGCTCGGGCGACTGTCGGCCGGGGCGTTCACCGCCCGGTCACTCGTCGTCACCGCCGCGGGACTGCTCGACGGGGTCGTCGCCACGAACGAGCCCGGGGTCGGCGTCGACCGCGTGGTGCTCGACGCTGCCGAGAACGCCGTGTACCAGGCGCAGGTCGAGATCGGGCCGCGGGTGCTGCGGTCGGCGTCCGAGCTGTTCGAGGTCGGCGGGGCGTCCGCGGCCGAGCGGACGCGTGCGCTGGACCGGCACTGGCGGAACGCCCGGGTGGTGGCGTCGCACAACCCGGCGGTCTACAAGGAGCGGATGGTGGGGGAGTACGCGCTGCACGGGCGGGGGCCGGTGGGAGAA
>NZ_QKSE01000031.1:0-16647 GCF_003234595.1 Curtobacterium sp. MCPF17_051
GGGCGGTGGGCGCCACGGGGGTGCCCGAACCGGCGACGGGCCCGGCCGGGAACGCCGGCGGCACGACGGGGCGGGGGTCCGCCCCGACCAGACGCGACGTCCGGAGCACCGCGGCACCACCGAGGCGGGGCAGGAGCACCGGAGCGAGGTACCGGGCGACGACCTCGATCACGCCGCCCCACAGGGCGAAGACGATCGGCGTCCACGGCGCGACGCCGATCGATCCCGACGCGTCCACGGAGCTCGTGCTGCTCACCTGGTACGAGGCGACGCCGGTGCCGAGGACGAAGAACAGCAGACCGAGTGCGAACCACACCAGCGGCGTGACGACCCAGTCCAGCGTGGTGCGGATCCGGTCGTTGCGACGGACGGCGAGTGCGAGTCCGGCCACGACCGAGGTGACGACGACGAACAGCACGACGAGCCAGGTCCAGCCGCCGGCCCCGCCGAACACCGAGGCGGTGTCGCTGGCGGACCCGAAGCCGGAGGTCCCAACACCACCGAAGAACCCGAGCGCGGTCAGCCCGACCGCGACGTTGCCGAGCAGCAGCGGCAACGCGGAGCCGGAGGACGGCTGGGCGATGAGGGCGACGACGAGGACGACGAGGGCGACCAGCACGACGAGGACCGTGAGCTGCGACGCGGCGACACGCAGTGTGCCGAGCAGCCGGGCGGCGAAGACGTTGCCACCAGCGAGGACGGAGGGCCGGGCGAGGAGCGCCGCCAGGGCACCGATGACGAACGCGCCGAGGATGCTGCCGACGCCGACGGCGTGCACCGGCTCGATGACCGCGCCGGACACCGACGGGAACCGGATCGCGAACAGGGCGGCCGCGACGTTCGTGAGCACGGTGGTGACGAGGCCGGAGACCACCGCGGTGACGAGCACCTGCGTGCGAC
This sequence comes from Curtobacterium sp. MCPF17_051, assembly GCF_003234595.1. NCBI lineage: Bacteria > Bacillati > Actinomycetota > Actinomycetes > Micrococcales > Microbacteriaceae > Curtobacterium > Curtobacterium sp. MCPF17_051. The sequence continues at coordinate 901 of NZ_QKSE01000031.1, forward strand.
CGAGGCCACGCGTGCGGATCCGGCGGGTGAGCACGACGGCCAGGACGACCTGCGCGGCGAGCACCAGCACGGGCACCACGGCGAGCGAGCCCGAACCGGAACCGAGGAACCCGATGGACCCGGACAGGTGCAGTCGGCCGAGGTCGGCGAGGGCCACGAGCTGCGCCGGCGCACCGAGCAGGACGCTCACGCCGGAGAGCAGGGACTCCACGTCGGGGGCCGAGCCCGCGCCGAGGTCGGTGCCGGACCCGCTGGACGGAGCGGCCGCCCCGCTGCCGCCGGACGCGAGCAGCCCGACGGTGATGAGCAGTGAGAGCCCGGCGACGACGTACGCCGCGACCCAGCCGCCGACGGCGGCGAGCACGGCCGCCAGCCAGTCGCGACCGGACACGGAGCGCAGGAAGCGACCGAACGCATCGGACGGCTGCGCGGCGGGGGCGGGCTGACCCGACCACTGCTGCTGGCCTCCGGGATGCTGCTGCCAGGCGGGCTGGCCGTTCCAGGCGGGCTGGCCGGAACCGGGCTGGCCGGAACCGGGCTGACCCGGACCGGGCTGCGACGGCGGGACGGGCTGGTCGGGCGGGTTGTCGCTCACGGCTGGGGGTCCTCTCCGACCGGGAGGCCGGCGCCGCACTCCAGCACCCGTGTCCCCCCGACACGTGCCTGCAGCGTAGCGGAACCGCCGATCCGCCGTGAATGCGCTGTCCCCACGCTGGTAGTTTCGGCAGCGCGCCCGGCGCACCACGCCGGCCGTCGCACCCGTCGCACCCGACGCACCGACGCACCCGGCCCCGGCCGGGCGGAACGGAGATCTCACCACCCCATGCCTGCAGACCGCACCGAACAGATCCGCTACTCGTTCGTCGTCGCCTCCAACCGACTCCCGGTCGACCGCGTCGTCGACCAGGACGGCAACGAGGGCTGGCGGCACTCGCCGGGCGGCCTCGTCACCGCCCTCGAACCCGTGATGCGCGCGAACGACGGAGCCTGGGTCGGCTGGGTGGGGCAGGCCGAGGTCGAGGTGGCACCGTTCGACAACGAGGGCATCCACATCGTCCCCGTCCCGCTCTCCGACGACGACGTCGAGGAGTACTACGAGGGTTTCAGCAACGACACGCTCTGGCCGCTGTACCACGACGTCATCGAGCACCCGAGCTACCACCGCGACTGGTGGAACGCGTACAAGCGGGTGAACGAGCGCTTCGCCGCCCAGATCGCCGAGATCGTCGAGCAGGACGGCATCGTCTGGGTACAGGACTACCAGCTGCAGCTCGTGCCGGCCCTGCTCCGTGCGAAGCGTCCCGACCTGACGATCGGCTTCTTCAACCACATCCCGTTCCCGCCGGTCGGCATCTACGCGCAGCTGCCGTGGCGTGCGCAGATCCTCGACGGGCTGCTCGGCGCCGACGTCATCGGCTTCCAGCGCCACGACGACGCCAGCGACTTCCTGCGCGCGGTCCGGCACATCAAGGGCTACACGACCAAGGGCACCACGATCGACGTCCCGGTGGACGACCCGGCAGCCCCCCGCAGCCGCAAGGGCATCACGGTCCGCCACGTCGAGGCCAGGCACTTCCCGATCTCCATCGACGCCGAGAGCTTCGAGGCGATCGCGCGGAAGCCCGAGGTGCAGGAGCGTGCGCGCGAGATCCGCGAGAGCCTCGGCAACCCGAAGACGGTGCTGCTCGGCGTCGACCGGCTCGACTACACCAAGGGCATCCGGCACCGCATCAAGGCCTTCGGTGAGCTCGTGGAGGACGGCCGCATCGCGGTCGAGGACGCCACCCTCATCCAGGTCGCGAGCCCGAGTCGCGAACGTGTCGACTCGTACGCTGCGCTCCGCGACGAGATCGAGCTGAGCGTCGGCCGCATCAACGGCGACCTCGGCGTCATCGGCCACCAGCCGATCTCGTACCTGCACCACGGCTACCCGCGCGAGGAGATGGTGGCGCTGTACCTGGCCGCCGACATCATGCTCGTCACTGCACTGCGCGACGGCATGAACCTCGTCGCGAAGGAGTACGTCGCCGCCCGCTTCGACAACGACGGGGTGCTCATCCTGTCCGAGTTCGCCGGTGCCGCCGACGAGCTCAAGCAGGCCGTGATCGTGAACCCGCACGACATCGGGGCGCTCAAGGACTCGATCGAGCGCGCCATCCAGATGCCGCGTCGCGAGCGGTCGACTCGCATGCGCGCGCTCCGCAAGCGCGTCCGCGACAACGACGTGGCGCGCTGGTCGCGCTCGTTCCTCGAGGCGCTCGACCGCCACGCGCCGCGGAATGCCCAGATCGACCCGTCCGCCGCCGACCCGCGCGAGCAGCACCGTGAGGCGCAGACCGACAACATGTCGATCTTCGACCAGGACGCCCAGTCCGCCAGGGCTGCCGAGGACACCCGGGAGGCACGTGATGACTGAGACCACCACCGACCAGACCGCCATCGACGCGGCCCTCGAGACGCTCGCGGCTGCGCCGCGACTGATCGTCGCCCTCGACTTCGACGGTACGCTGGCGCCCTTCGCCGACGACCCCTCGCAGGTCGGCGCGTTGCCCGGCTCGTGGGCCGCGGTCCTGACCCTGCACCGTGCGAAGGACACCGAGGTGGTGCTCGTGTCCGGGCGTCCCCTCGGCAGCCTCGCCGCGGTGACCCACGCACCCGAGGACATGGCGCTCGTCGGCTCGCACGGTGTCGAGTGGCGCGTGGACGGCCACGCCGAGGCCGCGCTGTCCGATGACGAGGTCGGTCGTGTGGCACGGATCGGCGCTGCGCTCGACGAGGTCGGCGAACGGTTCCCGGGCGTCGTCATCGAGCACAAGCCCGCCGGGCACGGGGTGCACACGCGCCGCGTCTCCGCCGAGGTCGCTGCCGAGGCGAACGCGGCGGCGAGCCGTGCGGCGCACGACGCCGACCCCGAGGTGCTCGAGCGCGGCGGCAAGGACATCGTCGAGTTCGCGGTGCGCCACGTCACGAAGGGCGACGCGATCGCCCGGCTCCGCGAGTTGCACGGCGCCGACGCGGTGTTCTTCGCCGGCGACGACGTCACCGACGAGGACGCCTTCCGCGCGCTCGGCCACGGCGACGTCGGGGTGAAGGTCGGACCGGGCCAGACCCGGGCCGGGTACCGCATCGCCGACCCCGCGGCCCTGACCGGGGTCCTGAAGCAGCTGGCGAGGCTCCGCGCCACGCGCTGACCAGGGTGCCCCGGGCCTCCCGACCGCCCTTCATCATGCGTACGCATGTTGTTGCGCAACTGGTATCCCAAATCGTCCTAGACTCCACCCATGCCTGATATCGACGTCAAGCCGCGCAGCCGGGTCGTCACCGACGGGATCGAAGCAACCACCTCGCGTGGCATGCTGCGGGCCGTCGGTATGGGAGACGAGGACTGGAGCAAGCCGCAGATCGGCATCGCGTCCTCGTGGAACGAGATCACGCCGTGCAACCTGTCGCTCGACCGCCTCGCGCAGGGTGCGAAGGAGGGCGTGCACTCCGGTGGCGGCTACCCGCTGCAGTTCGGCACCATCTCCGTCTCGGACGGCATCTCGATGGGTCACGAGGGCATGCACTTCTCCCTCGTCTCGCGTGAGGTCATCGCGGACAGCGTCGAGACCGTGGTCAACGCCGAGCGCCTCGACGGCACCGTCCTGCTCGCCGGCTGCGACAAGTCGCTCCCCGGCATGCTGATGGCCGCCGCGCGCCTCGACCTGGCGAGCGTGTTCCTCTACGCGGGCTCGGTCATGCCGGGCTACGTGAAGCAGGCCGACGGCTCGAAGAAGCAGGTCACGATCATCGACTCCTTCGAGGGGGTCGGCGCGTGCAAGGCCGGCACGATGAGCGAGGCCGAGCTCAAGGAGATCGAGTGCAACATCGTCCCGGGCGAGGGCGCCTGCGGCGGGATGTACACGGCGAACACGATGGCGAGCATCGCCGAGGCGCTCGGCATGTCGTTGCCGGGTTCCGCCGCGCCGCCGAGCGCCGACCGGCGTCGCGACTACTACGCGCACCGGTCGGGCGAGGCCGTCGTGAACATGCTCCGCCTCGGCCTCACCGCCCGTCAGATCCTGACCCGCGAGGCGTTCGAGAACGCGATCACCGTCCTGATGGCACTCGGCGGCTCGACGAACGCCGTCCTGCACCTCCTCGCCATCGCCTACGAGGCCGAGGTCGAACTCAGCCTCGACGACTTCAACCGCATCGGCGCGAAGGTCCCGCACCTGGCCGACATGAAGCCGTTCGGCAAGTACGTCATGCTCGACGTCGACCAGAACGGCGGCATCCCCGTGATCATGAAGGCGCTGCTCGAAGCGGGCCTGATGCACGGCGACTGCATGACCGTGACCGGCAAGACCGTCGCCGAGAACCTCGCCGAGATCGACCCGCCGGCGCTCGACGGCGAGGTCTTCCGCACGCTCGACAACCCGATCCACGAGACCGGTGGCCTCACCGTCCTCCAGGGCTCCTTCGCCCCCGAGGGTGCCGTGGTGAAGACCGCCGGCTTCGACGCCGAGGTCTTCGAGGGCCCTGCCCGGGTGTTCGACCGTGAGCGCGCGGCGATGGATGCCCTGACCGAGGGCAAGATCGAGAAGGGCGACGTCGTCGTCATCCGCTACGAGGGACCCAAGGGCGGTCCCGGCATGCGCGAGATGCTCGCCATCACCGCGGCCATCAAGGGCGCGGGCCTCGGCAAGGATGTACTACTCTTGACCGACGGTCGATTCTCAGGCGGCACAACCGGCCTGTGCATCGGCCACATCGCACCGGAAGCAGTGGACGCAGGTCCAGTCGCTTTCGTTCGTGATGGCGACCGCATCCGTGTCGACATCGCGGCTCGCTCGCTCGACCTACTGGTCGACCCGGCCGAGCTGGAGGCCCGCCGTGACGGCTGGGCCCCGCTGCCCCCGCGCTACACCCGCGGAGTCCTCGCGAAGTACGCCAAGCTCGTCAAGTCCGCCGCCCAGGGCGCGGTCACGGGCTAGCGTCCGACACCCGCACCACCGCCACCACTCAGGCAAGGACCACTCATGCCCACGGAAGCAACTCCGTTGTCCGCGGCCGCCGGTGCACGCCGGTCGCCGGAGATCCTGACCGGCTCGGGAGCCGTCCTGCGGACGCTCGAGCACCTCGGGATCACCGACGTCTTCGGCCTGCCGGGCGGCGCGATCATCCCGTTCTACGACGAGCTGATGGCGTCGACCACGATCCGCCACATCCTCGTCCGTCACGAGCAGGGCGCCGGCCACGCCGCCGAGGGCTACGCCTCGTCGTCCGGCAAGGTCGGGGTCGCGATCGCGACGTCCGGCCCCGGCGCGACGAACCTCGTCACGGCCATCGCGGACGCCTACATGGACTCGGTGCCGTTCATCGCGATCACCGGCCAGGTGTTCTCGACGCTGATGGGCACCGATGCGTTCCAGGAAGCCGACATCGTCGGCATCACGATGCCGATCACGAAGCACTCGTTCCTGGTGACCGACCCGGCCGACGTGCCGGCGACCCTCGCCGCGGCGCACCTCATCGCGACGACCGGTCGGCCCGGTCCCGTGCTGGTCGACATCACGAAGGACGCCCAGCAGAAGTCGGCGCCGTACGTGTGGCCGCCCAAGATCGACCTGCCCGGCTACCGCCCGGTGACCAAGGCCCACGGCAAGCAGATCACCGCGGCCGCGCAGCTGCTGTCCGAGTCGAAGCGCCCGGTGCTCTACGTCGGCGGCGGTGTCATCCGCTCCCGTGCGACCGCCGAGCTGCTCCGCTTCGCCGAGGCGACCGGTGCGCCGGTCGTCACGACCCTGATGGCGCGCGGCGCGTTCCCGGACTCGCACCCGCAGCACCTCGGCATGCCCGGTATGCACGGCACGGTGCCCGCCGTGCTCGGCCTGCAGGACAGCGACCTCATCGTCGCCCTCGGTGCCCGCTTCGACGACCGCGTGACCGGCAAGGCCGACGAGTTCGCGCCGGACGCCAAGGTCGTGCACGTCGACATCGACCCGGCCGAGATCTCGAAGATCCGCTTCGCCGACGTCCCGATCGTCGGTGATGCCCGCGAGGTCCTGGTCGACCTGCTCGACGCCTGGGGCGGCATCGCTGTGGAGGACCGTGCGTCGACCGACGAGTGGTGGGCGAAGCTCCACCAGCTCAAGACCGACTTCCCGCTCGGGTACGCCGAGCCGACCGACGGACTCCTCGCGCCGCAGGGCATCATCAAGCGCATCGGTGAGCTCTCCGGACCCGAGGCCGTGTACGCCTCCGGTGTCGGCCAGCACCAGATGTGGTCCGCGCAGTTCATCAAGTACGAGCGGCCCAACGCCTGGCTCAACTCCGGTGGTGCCGGCACGATGGGCTACTCGGTCCCCGCGGCGATGGGTGCGAAGGTGGCCCAGCCGGACCGCGTGGTCTGGGCGATCGACGGCGACGGCTGCTTCCAGATGACGAACCAGGAGCTCGCGACCTGCGTCATCAACGACATCCCGATCAAGGTCGCGATCATCAACAACTCGTCGCTCGGCATGGTCCGGCAGTGGCAGACGCTGTTCTACGACGGCCGGCACTCCTTCACCGACCTCGAGACGGGGCACGCCTCGCGCCGCGTGCCGGACTTCGTGAAGCTGGCCGACGCGTACGGTGCCCTCGGCATCCGCGTCGAGACGGCCGACGAGGTCGACGCCGCGATCGAGCTCGCCCTCGCGACCAACGACCGTCCGGTGGTGATCGACTTCGTCGTGAGCCGTGACTCCATGGTCTGGCCGATGGTCCCGCAGGGTGTCAGCAACTCGTCCATCGAGTACGCCCAGGCACTCGCGCCCACCTGGGACGACGAGGACGCCGACATGACGGGAGAAACCGCATGAGCCACGTCCTCTCCCTCCTCGTGGAGGACAAGCCCGGTCTGCTGACCCGTGTCGCCGGACTCTTCGCCCGCCGCGGGTTCAACATCGAGTCGCTCGCCGTCGGCAACACCGAGGTGGACGGTCTCAGCCGGATCACCGTCGTCGTCGACGTCGAGGACCTCCCGCTGGAACAGGTGACGAAGCAGCTCAACAAGCTGGTGAACGTCATCAAGATCGTCGAACTGGACTTCTCGCAGTCGGTCCAGCGCGAGCACATGCTCGTGAAGGTGCGCGTCGACAACCAGACGCGCTCGGCGGTGCTCGAAGCAGTGAACCTGTTCCGTGCCCAGGTCGTCGACGTGGCGACCGACTCCCTGATCGTCGAGGTGACCGGCGACCCCGGCAAGATCCAGGCGATCCTCCGCGTGCTCGAGCCCTACGGCGTCAAGGAGCTCGCCCGCGCGGGCCTCCTCGGCATGGGCCGCGGACCGAAGAGCATCACCGACCGGGTGCGCTGAGCGCCCGTCACACCCTTCCCGGGCGCCGATGGTGCCCGGCACCGACCACAGAACCAAGGAGACACACCCTCGTGACTGACATCGTGTACGACGCCGACGCCGACCTGACGCTCATCCAGGGCAAGAAGGTCGCCGTCATCGGCTACGGCTCGCAGGGCCACGCCCACGCCCTCAACCTCCGTGACTCGGGTGTCGAGGTGAAGATCGGCCTGCAAGAGGGATCGAAGAGCCGGCAGAAGGCCGAAGAGGCGGGCTTCGAGGTCCACACCCCGGGCGACGCCACCGCCTGGGCCGACGTCGTCGTCATCCTCGCGCCGGACCAGGTCCAGCGCATCGTCTACGCCGAGGACATCCGCCCGAACCTCAAGCCGGGCGCGACGCTCGTCTTCGGCCACGGCTTCAACATCCGCTTCGGCTACATCGAGGCGCCCGAGGGCGTCGACGTGTCGCTCGTCGCGCCGAAGGGCCCGGGGCACACCGTCCGCCGCGAGTACGAGGCCGGCCGTGGCGTCCCCGTGATCGTCGCCGTCGAGGTCGACGCGTCCGGTTCCGCCTGGGACCTCGCGTGGTCGTACTCCAAGGCCATCGGCGGCCTCCGCTCCGGCGGCATCAAGACGACCTTCACCGAGGAGACCGAGACCGACCTGTTCGGCGAGCAGGCCGTCCTCTGCGGTGGTACCTCGCAGCTCATCCAGTACGGCTTCGAGACCCTGGTCGAGGCGGGCTACCAGCCGCAGATCGCCTACTTCGAGGTCCTGCACGAGCTCAAGCTCATCGTCGACCTCATCTGGGAGGGCGGCCTCACCAAGCAGCGCTGGTCGATCTCCGACACCGCTGAGTTCGGTGACTACGTCTCCGGCCCGCGTGTGATCTCGCCGGACGTCAAGGAGAACATGAAGGCGGTGCTCGCGGACATCCAGAACGGTGCCTTCGCGAAGCGCTTCATCGAGGACCAGGACGCCGGCGCACCGGAGTTCAAGGCGCTCCGTGCCAAGGGCGAGGGCCACCCGATCGAGGCCACCGGTCGTGAGCTCCGCGCGCTCTTCGCGTGGAAGCAGAACGACGGCGACTACGTGGACGGCTCGGCCGCGCGGTAGTCTTCCGAGAACCACTCGACGTCGAGGCGGCGGTGCACCTGCACCGCCGCCTCGCGATGTGACCCGAACGTTATGCAGCAGCTCTTCTCCAGCCCCGACGCCGCGGACCGGCGTCCCTCCGCCGTGCGCCCGGACGATTCCCGACACCCGTCGGCCGTGCTGCGCACCCGCGGTCAGGACCGCCCCGACCAGCATGGGATGATCGTTCGATGGCGGTGACGAAGCGAGCGGTCCACATCGGCGCCGGCAAGATCGGGCGCGGGTTCGTGGGCCAGTTCCTCGTGGCGAGCGGCTACGAGCTCACCTTCGTCGACGTCGACGAACGCGTGGTCTCGGCCCTGAACGAAGCCGGTCGGTTCGTGGTGCACGAGGTCGGCGAGATGCCGGTCGAGCACCTCGTCTACGGGTTCCGTGCGCTCAGCAGCAAGACCGACCGCGAGCGTGTGGTGCAGGCCATCGCCGAGGCCGACGTCGTGACCACCGCCGTGGGCGCCCGCACGCTCCCGCTCGTCGCGCCGCTCATCGCCGAGGGGCTCGCAGCACGCCCGCTCGAGCGCGGTGACGTCACGATCGTCGCCTGCGAGAACGCGTTCAACGCGACCGACTCCCTGCACGCCAGCATCCGCCGCGCCCCGATCCTGGAAGACCGCGACATCGCCGCCGTCTTCGCGAACTGCGCGATCGACCGCATCGTCCCGGACCAGTCCGGTGTGCTCGGTCAGTCCGGCGGCCTCGACGTCGTGCTCGAACCGTTCTACGAGTGGGTCATCGAGCGCACCCCGTTCCTCGGCTCCGACGCCGAACCGCCGACGATCGAGGGCGTCACCTGGGTCGACGACCTGCAGCCGTTCGTCGAGCGCAAGCTCTACACGGTCAACACCGCGCACGCCACCGCCGCCTACCACGGCTACGTGCGGGGCATCCGGCTCATCCGTGAAGCACTCGAGGACGACGCCGTCCGCGCCGAGGTCGACGGGGTGCTCGCGGAGACCACCGCACTGCTGATCGCCAAGCACGGGTTCGCCCCCGAGGACCACGCGCGCTACGTCGCCGCGAACCTCTCCCGCATCGCGAACCCGCACCTGCCGGACTCCACGGCTCGCGTCGGCCGCAACCCGCTCCGCAAGCTCGGGCGCCGTGAACGCTTCGTGGGCCCGGCGTCGCAGCTCGCCGAGCGTGGGCTGCCCGTCGAGCACCTGCTCGGTGCCGTCCGCGCGGCGCTCGCGTTCGACGACGAGAACGACCCGGAGTCGATCGAGCTGCACGCACTCCTGCGTTCCGGGGCGACCGCACACGCGCTCACCGAGATCCTCACGGGCCTGATGGAGAGCCACCCGCTCTTCCCGGCCGTCCGCGAGGTCGTCGCCGAGGTCCTCGCGACGCAGCCGGCCGACGCCTGACGTCGTCCTCCCGGCCGTCGCTGGTCCTCCCGGTGTCGTGTCCCTCGTAGAATCGGGGCATGACCACGGCAGCATCCCCACCAGACGGGTCGATCGACCCGGACGTGCCGAACGCCGTCGACACCGACGACGCCGCCCTCAGCTGGGGCGACGCCGACGACGCCACCCACGTCGACGCGGCGCACAACCCGGTGGCGGTGCGTGACCGCGGAGCGCGCGACCCCGAGGCACCCGAGACCTCCGGCGCCCTCGTCGGGTTCGGCGTCTTCGGGGGCCTCTACCTGCTCTACACGGTGGCCTGGCTCCTCACCGCGTCGACCGCGTACGTCTCCGGCGTCGACACGGTCCTCACGCTCTTCGTCGAGGTGCTCCGCTTCCTCGCGATCCTCGCGCCGGCACTCTGGTTCACGGTGGTGCTCTGGGCAGCGCGCGGCAGCCGCACGCGCACCCGCCTGCTCTGGATGCTCCTCGGCGCCGTCGTGCTCTTCCCCTGGCCGTTCCTCCTGACGCGGAGCTTCGGGTGACCGGGGCAGAGCCAGCGACCACCCCCCGGAACAGCGCTCCCGTGGTCGCGAAGATCGTCGTCTGGGTCGTGTTCGCGGCGCTGTTCGCGTACATGACGGTGCAGGCCGTCGGCAACCTGACGCAGATCAACCAACGGGTGGACGCCTTCAACGCGTTCCTCGAGACGACCTCGGGTGGCGACTCGCTGCAGACCAGCACCCCGTGGCTGTGGCTCGTGCTCGACATCCTCATCGCGCCGGTCGCGTTCGTCGCGGCGATCGTCATCACCCGGCGTTCGAGCCTGCCCGCCACGATCGCGGTGTTCGTGGTCGCGTTCGCGGGTGCCGGCGCCCTTTGGCTCGACCTCCAGTTGTTCGTCCCGACGCTGCTGGACTTCTGAGCCGACCCCACGACGGCCAGGAGGCGCGGTGCGGCCCCGCCCCGTCCCTCCTGGCCGTCGTGTGGTTCTCCACAGGACGGCTCCCGCGGTCGTAACCACCGGCCCGCGTCGATAGCATGGTGGGATACCAACCGTCTCGAGTGAGGAAACAGCTGCTGTGTCGAAGCCGGTCGTCCTGATCGCCGAAGAACTCTCGCCCGCAACGGTCGACGCCCTCGGGCCCGACTTCGAGATCCGGAACGTGGACGGCACCGACCGTCCGGCGCTCCTGGCGGCGCTGTCCGACGCGCACGCCGTCCTCGTGCGGTCCGCCACCAAGATCGACGCCGAGGCGATCGCCGCGGCACCGAGCCTCAAGGTCGTCGCCCGTGCCGGCGTCGGCCTCGACAACGTCGACATCAAGGCGGCGACGACCGCCGGCGTGATGGTGGTGAACGCCCCGACCTCGAACATCATCTCGGCGGCGGAGCTCACGGTCGGGCACATCCTGTCGCTCGCGCGGCACATCCCGGCCGCCCACGCCTCGCTGGCCGCCGGCGCGTGGAAGCGCTCGTCGTACACCGGTGTCGAGCTCTACGAGAAGACCGTCGGCATCATCGGCCTCGGCCGCATCGGCGCGCTCATCACCCAGCGGCTGCAGGCCTTCGGCGTGACGGTCATCGCGTACGACCCCTACGTCACCACGGCACGTGCGCAGCAGCTCGGGGTCGAGCTCGTCTCCCTCGACGACCTGCTGCGTCGGGCGGACTTCACCACGATCCACATGCCGAGGACGCCGGAGACCCTCGGCATGATCTCGGACGCCCAGTTCGCCCTGATGAAGCCGACCGCGTTCGTCGTGAACGTGGCCCGCGGCGGCCTGATCGACGAGGACGCCCTGCACCGTGCACTCACGGCGAACACCATCGCCGGCGCCGGCCTCGACGTCTTCGTCGCCGAGCCCCCGAAGGACTCGCCGCTCCTGGCGCTCCCGAACGTCGTCGTGACGCCGCACCTCGGTGCCTCCACCGACGAAGCGCAGGAGAAAGCAGGCGTCTCGGTCGCCAAGTCGGTCCGTCTCGCCCTCGGTGGCGAGCTCGTGCCCGACGCCGTGAACGTCGCCGGCGGGGTCATCGACCCGTACGTGCGCCCCGGCATCCCGCTCGTCGAGAAGCTCGGCCAGGTCTTCACCGCCCTGGCGACCTCGCCGGTCACGAGCATCGACGTCGAGGTGCACGGCGAGCTCGCCGAGTACGACGTCAGCGTGCTGAAGCTCGCGGCGCTCAAGGGCGTCTTCACCGACGTCGTGAGCGACCAGGTCTCCTACGTCAACGCTCCGCTCATCGCCGAGCAGCGCGGGGTCACCGTCCGCCTCATCACCGAGACCGACAGCCCCGAGTACCGCAACGTGCTGACGATCCGCGGCGCCCAGTCGGACGGCCCGGCGATCAGCGTGTCCGGCACGCTCACCGGCCCGAAGCAGGTCGAGAAGCTCGTCGAGATCAACGGGCACGACGTCGAGGTGCCGCTCGACCGGCACCACGTCGTGATGGAGTACACCGACCGACCGGGCATCGTCGCGGTCTACGGCAAGGAGTTCGGGCAGGCCGGCATCAACATCGCCGCGATGCAGATCTCGCGCGAAGCCGCCGGTGGCCAGGCACTGAGCGTCCTGACGGTCGACTCGCCCGTGCCGGCCGAGATCCTCGAGCACGTCCGCTCGGCGATCGACGCGTCCTCGCTCCGCGAGATCGACATCACGCTCTAGGGGAGTGGCGGACATGAGCAGCGCGCAGACGATCCGACTCGCGGTCATCCGTGGTGACGGCATCGGACCCGAGGTCGTCGACGAGGCCCTGAAGGTCCTGCACGCGGTCCTGCCGGACGACCTCGTGGTGCAGGAGACCCCGTTCTCCCTCGGCGCCGCACGGTACCTGGAGACCGGCGACGTCCTGACCGACGACGACATGGCGGCGATCGCGCAGCACGACGCGATCCTGCTCGGAGCGGTCGGCGGTGACCCGCGTGACCCGCGGCTGGCCGGCGGCATCATCGAGCGCGGGCTGCTCCTCAAGCTCCGCTTCGCGTTCGACCACTACGTGAACCTCCGGCCGACGACGGTGCACCCGGCCGTCCCGACGCCGCTCGCCGACCCCGGTGAGGTCGACTTCGTGGTCGTGCGCGAGGGCACCGAGGGGCCCTACGTCGGCAACGGCGGTGCCATCCGGACCGGTACCCCGCACGAGATCGCGACGGAGGTCTCGTTGAACACCGCCTTCGGTGTCGAGCGGGTCGTGCGGTACGCCTTCGCGCTGGCGGACCGACGCCCGCGTCGGCACCTGACCCTCGTGCACAAGAGCAACGTCCTGGTGCACGCCGGCGCCCTCTGGCAGCGCACCGTCGCGGCCGTCGGCGCCGAGTACCCGGACGTCACGGTCGACTACCAGCACGTGGACGCGGTCACCATCCACATGGTCCGCGACCCCGCACGGTTCGACGTCATCGTCACCGACAACCTGTTCGGCGACATCATCACCGACCTGGCCGGCGCGATCAGCGGCGGCATCGGTCTGGCGGCCTCGGGCAACATCAACCCGGACGGCACCTTCCCCAGCATGTTCGAGCCGGTCCACGGTTCCGCGCCGGACATCGCAGGTCAGCAACTGGCCGACCCCACCGCCGCGATCCGTTCCGTCGCCCTGTTGCTCGACCACGTCGGTCGCGGTGACCTGGCGGCCGCGGTGACGGCTGCGGTGGAGTCCGACCTCGCCGACCGGGGCACCACGCCGCGTCGCACGGCCGAGATCGGCGACGCGATCGCCGCCGCGGCCACGGCACGCACCACCACCGCCTGACAAGGAGTCCTCCCCATGAGCACCGACACCGCCTTCGGACTCGAGTTCGCCAGTACCCCGTCCGCCGACCGCCGCGCGGCCGCCGAGCGGGAGCAGATCCTCGCCGACCCGGGCTTCGGCAAGCACTTCACCGACCACATGGCGACGGTCGAGTGGACGCTCGACGACGGCTGGCACAGCGCGTCGATCCACCCGTACGGGCCGCTGTCCCTCGACCCGAGCGCGAGCGTGCTGCACTACGCCCAGGAGATCTTCGAGGGGCTCAAGGCCTACCGGCACGCGGACGGCTCGGTGTGGTCGTTCCGACCGGACGCCAACGCCCGGCGCTTCCAGCGGTCCGCCCGACGGCTCGCGCTCCCGGAGCTCCCGGTCGAGGCGTTCGTCGAGTCGATCCGGCAGCTCGTGCAGACCGACGTCGACTGGGTGCCCTCGGCGCCCGAGACCAGCCTGTACCTGCGGCCGTTCATGATCGCGACCGAGTCGTTCCTCGGGGTCCGCGCGGCACAGGCCGTCGCGTACCACTGCATCGCGAGCCCGGCCGGTGCGTACTTCACCTCCGGCCCGAAGCCGGTGTCGATCTGGCTGTCGACGCAGTACGCCCGTGCCGGCAAGGGCGGGACCGGTGCGGCGAAGACCGGCGGCAACTACGCTTCGTCGCTGCTTCCCCAGCAAGAGGCCTACGAGCACGGCTGCCAGCAGGTCATGTTCCTCGACTCGGTGGAGGGCAAGTACCTCGAAGAGCTCGGCGGCATGAACGTCGTCCTGGTCAAGTCCGACGGCACCCTCGTCACGCCCGACTCCGACTCGATCCTCGAAGGGATCACACGTGACTCGATCCTGCAGCTGGCCGAGGACCGCGGCCTGACCGTCGAGAAGCGCCGGGTGACCCTCGACGAGTGGCGTGACGGCGTCGCCGACGGCTCGATCACCGAGGCCTTCGCGTGCGGCACCGCCGCCGTGGTGACCCCGATCGCCGAACTCCGCGGCGACGGCTTCACGATCGGTTCGCCGACCGTCGGGGCGGGGGAACTCACGATGTCCCTGCGCGACGAGCTCACCGACATCCAGTACGGCCGTCGTCCCGACCCACACGGGTGGATGACCAAGCTGACCGACGCGTCCTGATCGACCGGCGGGCGTGGGTAGGGTCGAACGGTGAAGATCGCACGGTTCAGCAGCAAGGGTGAAGACCCCCGGTACGGCATCCTCGACGAGCGCGCTCTGGTGGTGCTCGCGGGAGACCCGATGTACCAGGGGTTCGAGACCACCGGGGAGCGCGTCGCACTCGCCGACGCCAAGCTCCTCGCCCCCGTCATCCCGCGGTCGAAGGTCATCGGCGTCGGGCTCAACTACTCGGAGCACGCGTCGGAGATGGACGAGCGCGCCGGCGACGACCCGGTGGTGTTCCTCAAGCCGAACACCTCGGTGATCGGTCCGGACGAGCCCATCCGCCTCCCCGCCGACATCGGTCGCGTCGACCACGAGGGCGAGCTCGCCATCGTGATCGGCTCGCTCGCGAAGAACGTCCGGCGTGAGGACTTCGCGAGCGTCATCCTCGGCTACACGATCGCCAACGACGTGACCGCCCGTGACCTCCAGGCGCGCGACGGTCAGTGGACCCGGGCGAAGGGGTTCGACACGTTCTGCCCGCTCGGCCCCGTGATCGAGACCGAGATCGACCCTTCGGACATCCGCATCGAGACCCGCGTCGACGGTGACCTCCGGCAGGCGGCTTCGACGAACGAGATGGTGCACGACATCCCGTCGCTCGTCGAGTTCGTGTCCTCGATCTGGACCCTGCTCCCTGGTGACGTCATCCTGACCGGGACCCCGGCCGGTGTCGGACAGATCCGCGACGGCGAGATCGTCGAGGTCACCATCTCCGGCATCGGTTCGCTCAAGAACCCCGTCATCGCCCGGCACTGAAACTGCCGCCGAACGGCCCGTTCCCCCAGGTGGGGAGCGGGCCGTTCGGCGTTGTCGGGGGAGTACCCAGCCCCGGGGCAGAGGGCGACACGCCCGGGATCTGGCCCGGCTTGGCGCTGCCGTTCACCTCTGCGTAAAGTAATCACTCGTTGCCGCTGAGGCGGAGAACGGAACGGCCGAGACGATCACCGGGTTGAACACCTGGAGATGCAGTCCGGACGGGGTCCCGCTCAGGCAACCAACT
>NZ_QKSE01000032.1:0-13410 GCF_003234595.1 Curtobacterium sp. MCPF17_051
CGAGAGGGAAACGCCCGGTCACATTCCGAACCCGGAAGCTAAGCCTCTCAGCGCCGATGGTACTGCAAGGGGGACCTTGTGGGAGAGTAGGACGCCGCCGGACTTAACGTAGAAGAACCAGGGAACCCCTGACCATTCGTGGTCAGGGGTTTTCTGCGTTCCCGGCCCGTCCGCAGGGCAGGGGGAGGGACAGGCGCCGCGGTAGGGTTGACGGGTCATGACTGCGCCATTCACCACCGCCTCCGGCTCCGACATCCGCGTCCGCTTCTGCCCGAGCCCGACGGGGACCCCGCACGTCGGGCTCATCCGTACCGCGCTCTTCAACTGGGCGTACGCCCGGCACACCGGCGGCAAGCTCGTGTTCCGCATCGAGGACACCGACGCCGCCCGCGACAGCGAGGAGTCCTATGCGCAGATCCTCGACGCACTCCGGTGGCTCCGGCTCGACTGGGACGAAGGGGTGGACGCCGGCGGCGAGCACGGACCGTACCGGCAGTCCGAGCGCACGGCGATCTACGACGACGTGATCGCGAAGCTCAAGGAATCGGGCCACGTCTACGAGTCCTTCGTCACGCCGGACGAGATGGAGGCCCGCAACAAGGCCGCCGGTCGTGACCCGAAGCAGGGGTACGACAACCACGAGCGTGACCTGACCGACGCCGAACGCCAGGCCTTCCGCGACGAGGGCCGCGAGCCGGCACTCCGCCTGCGAGTGCCCGACCGTGACCTGAGCTTCGACGACCTCGTGCGCGGCGAGATCACCTTCAAGCAGGGCACGTTCCCCGACTTCGTGGTGGTCCGTCCGAACGGCAAGCCGCTGTACACGTTCACGAACCCGGTGGACGACGCCCTGATGGGCATCACCCACGTGCTCCGGGGCGAGGACCTGCTGTCGTCGACCCCGCGGCAGATCGCCCTGTACGAGGCGCTGTACGAGATCGGCCTCGCGCCCTCCATCCCCGTGTTCGGGCACCTGCCGTACGTGATGGGTGAGGGCAACAAGAAGCTCTCGAAGCGTGACCCCGAGTCGAACCTGTTCCACCACCGTGCCGCCGGCATGATCCCGGAGGGGCTCGTCAACTACCTGGCGCTGCTCGGCTGGTCGATCGGACCCGACCGCGACGTGTTCTCGATCGACGAGATGGTCGCGGCGTTCGACGTCACCGACGTGAACCCGAACCCGGCCCGTTTCGACCACAAGAAGGCCGAGGCGATCAACGGGGACCACATCCGTCTGCTGGCGCCGGAGGACTTCCGGTCGCGCCTGCTGCCGTACCTGTCGGAGTTCATCAGCGACCCGGCGACCCCGGAGCAGCTCGAGGTCCTGACCAAGGCGGCTCCGCTCGTGCAGGAGCGCATGCAGCTGCTCGGCGAGGCACCGGCGATGCTCGGGTTCCTGTTCACCTCCGACGCCGACCTGGTGGTCGAGGACGACGGGCTGGCCTCGCTCAAGGGTGACACGGCGACGGTCCTGACGGCGAGCACCGCGGCACTCGAGGGCGTCCAGGACTGGACCACCGAGGCCGTCGAGGGCGCGCTCCGTGCGGCCCTCATCGACGAGCTCGGCCTGAAGCCCCGCGTCGCCTTCGGCCCGCTGCGCGTGGCGGTGTCCGGACGCCGGATCAGCCCGCCGCTGTTCGAGTCGATGGAGATCCTGGGCAAGGAGTCCACCCTGACCCGGCTCCGCGCCCTCGCGGCGCGCTGACCGACCGTGACCAGCACGGCGCACACCGTCCCGGTCGTGCACGACGTCGCGATCATCGGCGCTGGTCCGGCCGGGCTGAGCGCTGCGCTCAACCTGGTCCGGGCGAAGCGCACCGTGCTGCTCGTCGACGCGAACCGCCCCCGGAACGCCGTGACCCTGCGGTCGCACGGGTTCCTGACGCGGGACGGCATCTCGCCGCTCGAGCTCCGCAAGCTCGGGCGGACCGAGGTCGAGGGGTACCCGGAAGCGACGGTCGTGCAGTCCGTCGTCGACCTGGTGGCCCCGGACCCCGACACGGACACCTGGCGGGTGCACGGTTCGTGGCGCGGCACCGAGCTCGAGGCCCGCGCCCGGACGGTCGTCGTGGCGACGGGGTTGCGTGAGGAGTTCCCGGCGCTGCCGATGCTCCGCGCGTTCTACGGCACGGCGGTGCACAGCTGCGTCGAGTGCGATGCGTACGACAAGGCCGGGCAGCCGCTCGCGTTCATCTGCGAGACCGACGACGTCGTCGACCGCGCCCTGCTCATCGCCTCCTGGACCGACGACCTGATCGTCTACACGAACGGGGTGGCGCCGCTCGACGACGCGGGCCGCGCTCGGCTGGCGTCGGCGGGGGTCGTCGTGGACGAGCGGGTCGTCGAGGACCTCGAGGGCGATCGCTCCGGGATGACCGGCGTGCGGCTCGCCGACGGCCACGTCGAGCCACGGACCGGTGGGTTCGTCCGACCGGTGTGGCACGCCGACCTCGACTGGCTGCGCACGAGCGCCACCAAGAGCACGAACACGAACACGAACACGAACACGAACACGAACACGAGCGCAACGAGCGCGACGGGCGGGAACACGGCGGCGGGCGGCGACACGCCCGAAGCGCTCGGGGGGCTCCAGCGCGACACGCAGGGACTCCTCGTGGTCGACCGGGTGGGCCGGACGTCCGTCCCCAGGCTCTACGCCGTGGGAGACGTCACGCCTCCCGGGCCGGAACAGCTCATCGTCGCCGCCGGACACGGAGCCGCGACCGCCGCCGCCGTGCACCGAGACCTGGTGGGTGGTCTTGCGGACCTCCGGGATGCTGTACAGTAGTTGATCGTGCCCCGGGTGACCGGGCCAGAAGGCCGACAGGCCTTTTGGGGTATGGTGTAATTGGCAACACAGCGGTTTCTGGTACCGTCGTTCTTGGTTCGAGTCCAGGTACCCCAGCACTCGATGAACAGCCCCCGGGAACTCCCGGGGGCTGTTCTCGTTCCCGGGCCGTTCTCGTTCCCGGCCGTGGTGGTTCCGAGCGTCCTCATCGGCCATGCACGGCTCATCCACGGTCACGCCACGGCTGATCCGGAGGTTGCGCGGAACCGCACGATCCCCGAGCCAGTGCAGCCGACGTGCGGAAGGCGACCACGGCGGTGGTCCGGTCGTTCCGGAGTCGTACCGTCCGTGGCAGGCGCAGGCCGCGCCTCCAGGCCGGTTGCGGTTCCCCGCACCGGGCCGTCGCCTGCTCGCGGGCGGGGGGAGCCCGGACCTACGGTCGGAAGACCGTCGCGGGAATCGTGGCGGTCCGCTGCTGAGCACCCGAGGTGTCATCGTGACCTCCGTCGACCCGCTGACGACCGTCGATCCCTGGAACCACCCCGCAGCCGTGCCCGCGGCGGCCGACCACTCCGTGCTGGACCGCTGGGACCGCGTGGTGGCACTCCGGGGCGACGCCGCCGCGCTCGCGGGGGACGGCCGTCCGTACACCTACGCCGAAGCGGACCAGGCCTCGCGCGCGCTGGCCGCAGCCCTGGCCGTGACGCTCCGACCCGACGACCGCAGCGGCGCCGGCGTCGGCGACACCCCGGGCGGGGCGTCGAAGCCGGTCGGGCTGATGGCGGGGCAGTCGACCGAGGCCGTGATCGGTGTCCTCGCGCTGGTGCGTGCCGGACGGACCGTGGTGGTGCTCGACGACCACCTGCCCGCAGCACGCCTGGCGCACGTGGCCCGGCTCGCCGGCGTCGACGAGATCGTCGCAGACACCGAACGTGCGGCGCTGGCCGCCGACGTGGTCGCGGAGCGGGACGGCCGGGTGCACGCACTCGGCGAACTGCTGGACGCGGGCGGACCCGGCGCGGCCCCGTCGACGGACACCGTCGGCGTGCGCCCCGGCGGGCGGGACCCCTTCGCCATCGTCTTCACCTCCGGCTCGACCGGCATGCCGAAGGGCGTCGTCCTGACGCACCGGCAGCAGATCGCGGACGCCGAGCAGGACGCGGTCGCCCTCGGCCTGGGCCCCGGCGACCGGCTCGGGGTCGTCCTGCCGCTGTCGTTCGCGGCCGGGCTCCTGTTCTCGTTCGACACGTTGCTCTGCGGCGGCACCATCGTGCTGCTCGAGCCGCGTGAACTGGGCGTCGAGCGGCTGCTCGGGCGGTTCCGGGACGACGACGTGAACGTGCTCGTCTGCACCCCGCACCTGCTGCGCTCGATCATCGGGTCGCAGAACGCCCCCGGGTCGCACGGGACCGCCGCCGGGACCGCACCCGTGCTCGGCGGACTGCGTTTCCTGATGACCACGGGCGAGTCCGTCACCGGCGCCGACCTCGCCGCGGCTCGACCCCACCTGGACCCGGACACGCTGCTCCTGAACGCCTTCGGCTCGAGCGAGACCGCCTGCGTCGCGTACTGCCCGGTGACCCCGGGCGAGCCGGTGCCCGTGGGCGTCGTGCCGGCCGGCTGGCCGTTGCCCGGCAAGACGGTGCTCGTGCTCCGTGAGGACGGCAGCCCCGCCGACCCGGGGGAGACCGGCGAGCTCGTCGTGGTCTCCGACGCCCTGACCGCGGGCTACTGGGGCGCGCCGGAGAAGACCGCCGAACGGGCCGGACGCACCGGCGAGGCCGAGGCCGGCGCCGGCATCCCCGTCGGGACCCCGAGCTGGCGGCAGGGCGACCTGGCACGCGTCGACCCCGACGGCCGGCTCGTGCTGCTCGGCCGCTCCGACGACGCCGTGAAGGTCCGTGGCTACCTGGTCGAGCCGAGTGAGGTCGAGGCGGCGCTCCGCGCGGTCCCCGAGGTGCACGACGCGGTCGTGACTGCTCAGGTCGACCCCGGCTCCGTCACCCGGCTGGTCGCCTACGTGGTCGGTCGCCCCGGACACCGCACCCCGGCACCGGGTGCGCTCCGACGGGCGCTCCGCGACCGGCTGCCCGAGTACATGGTGCCGGCGTCGATCGTGCCGATGACCGAACTGCCGCGGAACGAGCGGGGCAAGGTCGACCGGGCCGAACTCCCCGGGGCGCCGAGTGTCGAGACCGAGATGGTCGAGGGCGAGTACGACCAGTGGGAGCTCGTCGTGGGGCAGATCTGGGCCGAGGTGCTCGGGCTCCGGGGCGTGCACCTGGACGAGGACTTCTCCGCGCTCGGCGGCGACTCGCTGTCCGCCGAGGAGATGCTCGCCGTCGTGCAGGACCGCCTCGGCGTCGACCTGCGCTCCTCGGACGTGCTCGAGCACCCGACGCTCCGCGCCTTCGCCCGACGGGTGCGGAGCGGGACGAGCGCGCTCCCGAGCCACCCCGACGTCGTGAAGGTGTCCGAGGCGCGCGAGGGCGGCCGTCCGCCGGTGTTCTGCTTCGCCGGTGGCGGTGCCCTGGCGCTGACGTTCCTGCCGCTCTCGCGGCACCTGCCCGCGCACGACCTGTACGCGTTCCAGCAGCACGCGCTCGAGCGCCGTGGGATGCCGGACTGGAACATCGAGCGGAGCGCCCGCCGCTACCTCGCCCTGATGCGCATCGTGCAGCCCCGCGGCCCCTACCTGCTCGTCGGGCACTCGCTCGGCGGACTCGTCGCGCTCGAGATCGCCCGGCTCCTCACCGAGAGCGGCGAGCAGGTGGAGCACGTCGTCCTGCTCGACACCTACCTGCCCCGCACGAAGTCCGAACAGGCCCGCCTGCACTTCGGCCGGATGGAGCCGCGCGACCAACCGAACACCGCTGTCCGGGCCGTGCAGCGGGGGCTCGACCGCGCGGTCAGGCGGGTCCTGCCCGCGGGTGTGCCGTACGGCGCGTTGTTCGCCAAGCGGCTCCGTGCGTACACCGCCGGCGTGCTGCGGCACGGTGGGCAGAAGGACTTCGACGCCTTCTTCGACCAGGCCGAGATCGTCACCAGGCGTCACCACCCGACGCCGTTCCACGGGCGCGCCACCTACGTCCTCGCCGACGCCAACCCCGACGCCGCCGGGTGGTCCGCCCTGCTTCGCGGGCCCACCGAGATGGTGCGGATCGCGAGCGAGCACACGTCGCTGCTGCGGGAACCGCACGTCGCCGAGCTGGCGGTCGCGCTGCGGGCCGCCTTCGAGACGCCGGACGTGCCGCAGGTCTGAGACCGGCCCACGACCGGACGGGAGGCGCGGTGCCGGCTGGCACCGCGCCTCCCGTCCGCTCGTCATGCGTCCACCACCCTCCGGCCGCCGCGCCGGACCGCCAACCTGCACGACCGTTGCGGGTTTCCGTATCCGCACCCGGGTGTCCGCAAGGGACCGCACCGCGCATTGACCCTCCCGCTGGCCACGGCGATGGTTGGAACCGCGGGGGAGAGTACCCACTCACCCGCGGCAAGCAGGCGGCGTCGTACCCGCGTCCCGCTGCTCGACCGACGACGGTCACCGTCGTCGATGCGTCATCCGAGGACGCGCCGCTCGTCTCGACGAGCCACCACCCGACAGCAACCCTGACCCGACAGGACCGCGCCATGCCCGTACGTACCGTTCGCCCTGCAGACCCGAGGGTCTCCGTCGTCATCCCGGCGCGGAACGAGGCCCGCAACCTCGAGATCATCCTCCCGAAGCTCCCGCCCGTGTACGAGGTGATCCTGGTCGACGGCAACTCCGTCGACGACACCATCGCCGCCGCCCAGCGCGTGATGCCCGACATCCGCGTCGTGCACCAGACCCGCAAGGGCAAGGGCAACGCCCTGGCCTGCGGCTTCGAGGCGGTCACCGGCGACATCGTCGTCATGTTCGACGCCGACTGCTCCGCGGACCCCGACGAGATCCCGCGGTTCGTCCAGGCGCTCGTCGACGGCGCCGACGTCGCGAAGGGCACGCGGTACTCGCTCGGCGGTGGCAGCGACGACATCACGATCGTCCGGAACATGGGCAACCGGGGCCTGAACATGCTCTGCAACATCATCCTCGGCACCCGCTACAGCGACCTCTGCTACGGCTACAACGCCTTCTGGGCGGACGTCCTGCCGGAGATCGGTCTGCTGTCGTCCGAGCTGCCGAAGCCGGCCGACGGTTCGATGCTGTGGGGCGACGGGTTCGAGATCGAGACCGTCCTGACCTGCCGCTGGTCGGCCGCCGAGCTCGCGATCACCGAGGTGCCGAGCCACGAGAAGCTCCGGGTGCACGGTTCCAGCAACCTCAACGCCGTGACCGACGGCATCCGCGTGCTGAAGTCGATCATGCACGAGCGTCGTCGCGCCGCCATCGGCCGTGCCGAGGTCCGTCGCGCGGCGATGAGCGTCGTGCCGCCGGCCGAGCAGCTCGCCGCGCCGGCTGCTGCGCCCGTCGTTGCTGCGCCGGTTGCTGCGACGCCGGTCGTTGCGTCCGTCGCGACCCCCGTCGCTGCGTCCGCCGTCGCCGGGGCTGCCGTCGTGGCGTCCGTCGTCGCCCTCGAGGAGGACGTCGCGTGACGACCGTCGCGGTCGTCATCTGCGCCTACACCCAGCAGCGCTGGGGCGACCTGCAGGACAGCGTCGAGTCGGCCAAGCGCCAGCCCGAGCGCCCCGAGGTCGTCGTCGTCATCGACCACGAGCCCGAGCTCCTGGCCCGCGCCGCCGCACGCTGGCCGGAACTCCGGGTCGTCCCGAACACCGAGGACCGCGGACTCTCCGGAGCCCGCAACACCGGTGTCGCCCTGACCGACGCCGACGTCGTCGCGTTCCTGGACGACGACGCCACAGCGGACCCCGACTGGCTCGGACACATGCTCACCGCGCTCGAGGACCCCGACGTCGTCGGGGTCGGCGGTCGTGCCACACCGTCGTGGCCGACCGCGACCGGCCCCGGCCCGTACGCCGACGAACTGCTCTGGATCGTCGGGTGCTCGTACCGCGGGCTGCCCGAGACCCCGGGCGACGTCCGCAACGTCATCGGGTCGAGCATGGCGTTCCGCCGCGACGCGATCCTGCTCGCCGGCGGCTTCCGCTCCGGCATCGGCCGCGTCGGCAACCAGCCGCTCGGCTGCGAGGAGACCGAACTCTGCATCCGCATCGCCCAGGCCCGCCCCGGCGCGCGGATCCGGCACGAACCGCGCTCGAACGTCTCGCACCGGGTCTCCCCGGACCGTGTGACGATGCGCTACCTGCGCCGCCGCAGCTACTACGAGGGCATCTCGAAGGCCGTGCTGAGCCGTCGGGTCGGCACCGGCGACTCGCTCGCCAGCGAGTCGACCTACCTGACCCGGGTGATCCCGGGCGCCGTGCTGCGCGAACTGCGTCACGTCGGTCGTGGCGGAGGCCTGCGGGCGTACGCCATCGCGCTCTCCGTCGTCTCGACGGTCGCGGGCTACGCCGTCGGCCGGGTCCTCGGTACCGTCGTCGTGCGGACCCCGCCCGCACCCGCACCGCTCCCGCAGCCGGTGGGCACACCGTGACCCGCGCGACCCTGGCGATGGTCCTCTCGCCGGTCGTGACCGGGCCGCTCGTCCCCACCTGGGACGGCGCGCTCTGGGTCGGCGAGGTCGACCGTGCCGACGTGCACGCGTCGAGCCACCGGGACGTCATCGCCCTGCAGGGATCGACCGGGTACGGGCGTGCCCGACTGCTCGTCCGCGACCACGGCGAGCCGCTCGGCTTCGTCGAGGCCGAGATCACCGAACGCCGCCGCATCGGCGGCACCATCGACGTCCGTGCGCTGCAGCGCGCGATCCGGCCCATGCCGGCACCCGAGCGTCGGCCGGCAGCAGGTCTGGTGCTGCCGTCCGTCACCGTGGTGCTCTGCACGGACGGTGCCGCCGGCACGACCATGCGGTCGGTGCTCGCGAACGGGCACCCCGACTTCGACGTCGTCGTCGTCTCGCACGGCGCCGACGACGGCGGTGTGGCGACCGTCGACATCGGCGGACGCCGCGTCACCACCATCCCCGCGCCCGACGGCGGCCTCGCCGCCGCGCGGAACGCGGGCCTGCTCGTCGCGACCGGCGACGTCGTCGCGTTCGTGGACGAGGGCGCCGTCGTGGACGGCGGCTGGATCGCCGCGATCGCCCGTGCCTTCGCGAACGACCCGGACGTGGCCTGCGTCACCGGGCTCGTGCCGAGTGCCGAGCTCCGGACACCGGCGCAGCGCTGGCACGACGACCGAACACCCGGCGGGCGGACCGTCCGCCGCCGGGTGTTCCGGCTCGACGACCCGGTGGACGACCTCCCCCTGCACCCCTTCGCGGCCTCGGCCTACGGCACCGGCGCGAACCTCGCCGTGCACCGCGCGACCGCGCTCCGGATCGGCGGGTTCGACACCGCCTTCGGGCCCGGCACCCGCGTCGGCGGCGGCGACGACCTCGACCTCTTCACACGACTGCTGTTCGCCGGATCCGCGATCGCCGTCGAACCGGCCGCGATCGCGTGGCAGCGATCGGCGGACGACGTCGCGTCGCTCCGCGCCGCCGCTGCCGCGCACGGCCACGGACTCGGAGCCTGGATGACCAAGAACGCACTCGACCGCGACACGCTGACCGCCTCGGTGGACGCGGCGCCGGAGGCCATCAGCGCCTTCGCTCGCCTCGGCCTCGAGCAGGTCGACGACGCTGACGCCGCTGCTCCGGCGAACGGCCACGGGACGGACGCCGCGCGCGGCGCGGACGCCGTCGACGCGGTCGACGCGGAGTTCGCGGCGACGAAGCGTCGATTGCGTCGCGTCGAGCGGCGCTCCGTGCTCACCGCTCCGCTCCTGGCGCTCCGTGAACGCATGGGCGGCGCGGGAACGATCGACCGCACGGCGCACGGTCGTCACGAGCTGCAGCGCGGCCTCGACACCGCGGGTCCGGCACGACCGACCTCGGGTGGCGCGATGGGGCCGGCGGCCCGACTCGGTGCCGCCGCGATCGTCGTGCTGACGCTCGTGCTGGCCGCCGTCGGCAGCGTCGTCGAGCTGCCCACTCTGCGGGCGAGCGCCGTCGCGGTCTTCCTGTTCGCCCTGCTCGGGGTGGCCCCGATGCTGCTCGTCCGTCCGATGTCCCTCGCAAGGTTCACCGTCCTCGCCGTCACCGGATCGCTCGTCGGCACGATCGGCATCGGGTACACCATGGCGACCTTCCACGTCTGGGCGCCGACGGTCCCCTTCGTCGGGGTCGTCGTGCTGACCGCGGCGGCGCTCGCCGTCTCGGTACCGCGTGACCTGGTGGAGCTCCGTCGCACCGGCCTCGTGCAGCGCGAGACCGCCCGGCGCCGGTGGAGCACGACCGCCACCGTGACGGCGCTCTCGCTCGGCGGGCTCGTCGTCGTGGTCGTCGCCGCGCTCACCCACATGGGCGACCCGGTGCCGGCCGGCCTGTTCGGCTCGCTCGGCCCCGGCCTGGTCGTCGGCCTCGCGCTCGTCGTCGCCGCCGCGGTCATCGCCCTGGTGCGCGGTCGCGGGCTCGCCGTGCCCGTCGTCGTGCTCGGCGGTGTCGTGCAGCTCGCCCAGGCGATCACGTACGGCGTGCCCACCGTGACCGCCGCCGCGCGGCACATCGGTGTCGTCGAGTACATCCGCCAGTTCGGTGGGACCAACCCGTCGGCCGACATCTTCCAGACCTGGTCCGGCCTGTTCGCCGGCGCTGCCTGGGTCGCCGACGTCGGGGGCATCGTCAACACGATCCTCATCGCCGCCTGGGTGCCGGTCCTGCTCGCGTTCAGCACGACCATCGCGGTCGGGGTCCTGGCGGCGCACTGGCTGCCCGGCGCCCGTCGGCCGTGGATCGCAGCGCTGCTGACCGCGATGACCGGTTCGCTCAACACCACGTACTTCTCGCCGCAGTCGACCGGCATCCTGATGTCGATCGTGATCCTCGTGCTCGCCACCGGACCGCTGCGCGACGCCGCCGTCACCACCGCCGACGGCTCCGTCGCCGCCAAGCCGCGGGCACGGCGGGTGGGGCTCTCGCGGATCATCGCGATCACCCTCATCGGCATCGTGCTCGCCGTGACGCACCAGATCTCCCCGTACCTGACGGTCGCCGCACTCGTCACGCTCATCGTGTTCCGGATGCTCCGCCCCTGGTGGTTGCCCGTCGTCGTGCTCGTGCCGGCGGTGGTCTTCGCCGCGCTGAACGGCGACATCCTCGGACGGTTCCTGTCGCTCGCGGCGGTCGGACGCGTGCTCGACAACGTGCAGCCGCCCGCGCACGACATGACCGTCCTGCCGAAGCCGCTCGTCACGCGCCTGGCGTTCGACATCCCGGCAGCCGCGCTCGTGGTGCTCGGGCTCATCGCCCTGGTGACCGTGCTGATGCGACGCGACCGGACGCACTGGGCGCTCCTCGCCACCGCCGCGAGCCCGATCTCGCTGCTCGTCGCCACGAACTACGGCCAGGAGGGCGTCTTCCGCGTCGTGCTCTTCGCGACGCCGTGGATCGCGATCCTGGCGGCGGCGCTCCCGATGCCCGCCGGTCGGTTCGCCCCGGTCGGGACGGTCCTGCAGCGGGGGATGCGCCCGTCCGCCGTGCGGTTCGCGGTCGCCGGAGCAGCGGTGGCGGCGCTCGTCGCGATCGGTGCGTTCGGGCAGACCTCGCTCGACTGGAACCGCGTGATGACCCGGAGCCAGTCCGCGGCGACGCAGTACTACGACCGCACGGCCCCCGCGGGCTCCGTGATGCTGCTCACCGGTTCGGCCAACGCCGTCCCGAGCAACACCGGCGCACGGTACTTCGACGTGGGCTACCTGTCCCGCGAAGCTCTCGGCCCGTACCCGGACCCGACCGGCGGCTACGACGCCGAGGCCGACCTGTCGAACGTGACGCGGGAACTGGTCGTGAACTGGTCGGCCACCGGCTACTACGCCCTGGTCGCGGAGCCCTTCGGCGCCTACGACGAGCGGTACGGCTACCAGAGCGACGCCGACTACCAGGAGCTCGCCGCCGCCATGGCGTCCTCGCCCTACTGGGAGCGGGTCTGGTCATCGGGAACCACCGCGATGTACGAACTGACGACGGAGGGCCTGCGCCATGCGACCGACTGAACCGACCTCCGACAGACCGCGACGGACGCGACGGGCCACCGTCGCGTCCGTCGCGGGTGTGGTCGCCACGGTGCTCGCCGTGCTGGTCGCGCCGAACCTCGCGGTCCAGCCCGCCGTGGCTGCGGCCGCGGACTGCAGCGCGGGGCGGGTGCTCAACGTCGTCGCCCACCCCGACGACGATCTGCTCTTCCAGGGCACGGACCTGCGGAAGGACATCGACGCGGGGCGCTGCGTGCGCTCCGTGATCGTCACCGCCGGTGACGCCGGCAAGCCCGACTGGTACTGGCAGGAACGCCAGGTCGGGCTGATGGCCGCCTACGCGAGCATGGCCGGCGTCGACCCGGCGTCGACGACCGGCTCCACGACGGTCGCCGGACGGACCCTGCTCACGGAGACCCTGACCGCCGACCCGCGGATCAGCCTGGTCTTCATGGACCTGCCGGACGGCAACGTCGAGGGCAACGGCTTCTGGGCGAACGGGTACGAGAGCCTCCAGCGCCTGTACACGGGCGACATGGACACCCTGCAGACCGTCGCCGACGCCCCGCACAGCGCCACGTACACGCTCGCGCAGCTCCGGGCGACGCTGCAGGGGATCGTGCAGGACTTCGCACCGACGGACATCCACACCCTCGACCACGAGGGCGAGTACGGCGACGGGGACCACAGCGACCACCACACGGTCGCGTACCTGACCGACCAGGTGCAGCGGCAGTACACCGGCGCGCACGACTTAACCGGGTACATGGGATACCCGATCGCCGACCGTCCGGCGAACCTGACGACGGCCCAGACGCAGGCGAAGGCCGACGCGTTCTTCACCTACGCCGCCCACGACGGTGAGACGTGCGCGTCGTGGCAGGCCTGCTCGGCGCGGCCGGAGACCTCGTGGCTCAGCCGGCAGTACACCGCCGGCTCGCCGGTGCCGACGAACCCCACCGACCCCACGGACCCGACCCCCACCCACACGGACGTGACGGGTTCGGCGTCGGTGACGGCGAGTGCGGAGAACCCGGCTGATGGTCAGACGGCCGTGAAGGCGGTCGACGGTGTGGTGAGCGGGTACCCGGATGCGCCGACGGCGGAGTGGGTCGCGCCGTCCGGTCGTGCGGGGACGTGGATCCAGCTCGGTTGGGCGAAGGCGACGGCGTTGGACGCGGTGGACCTCGCTGATCGGCCGAACGCGGTGGACCAGGTGCTGGGCGGGACGTTGACGTTCTCGGACGGCTCGAGTGTGCAGGTGCCGGCGTTGAGCAACGGTGGTGCGGTGCAGCGGGTCACGTTCGCGGCACGCAGTGTCACGTGGGTGCGGTTCACGGTGACGTCGGTCAGTGGCGGGACGCAGAACGTGGGCCTCGCCGAGATCCGCGCGTTGGCCCCGGCCGACACGACGCCGACGCCGACCCCGACGCGGACGGACGTGACGGGTTCGGCGTCGGTGACGGCGAGTGCGGAGAACCCGGCTGATGGTCAGACGGCCGTGAAGGCGGTCGACGGTGTGGTGAGCGGGTACCCGGATGCGCCG
>NZ_QKSE01000033.1:0-5552 GCF_003234595.1 Curtobacterium sp. MCPF17_051
TACGTTAAGTCCGGCGGCGTCCTACTCTCCCACAAGGTCCCCCTTGCAGTACCATCGGCGCTGAGAGGCTTAGCTTCCGGGTTCGGAATGTGACCGGGCGTTTCCCTCTCGCTATGACCACCGGAACACTCTCGACCAGATCATACTGTTGGTCTCAAAGCTGTCCCAGCTGCTGCCCCCCGTGAAGAGGGCAGAGCGGTGTATTCAGTTTCGATTCCCGATCGTCTGTCGGGAACCACAAAGTGGACGCGAGCCCGTGCAACAAGTGCACGGAAATCAGTGTGTTATCAAGTCTTCGGCTTATTAGTACCGGTCAGCTCCACGGGTCGTTAGTCCCCGCTTCCACATCCGGCCTATCAACCCAGTAGTCTGCTGGGAGCCTCTCACACTCAAGGTGCATGGAAATCTCATCTCGAAGACGGCTTCCCGCTTAGATGCTTTCAGCGGTTATCCGGTCCGAACGTAGCTAATCAGCGGTGCCCTTGGCAGAACAACTGACACACCAGAGGTTCGTCCATCCCGGTCCTCTCGTACTAGGGATAGATCTTCTCAAATTTCCAACGCGCGCAGCGGATAGGGACCGAACTGTCTCACGACGTTCTAAACCCAGCTCGCGTACCGCTTTAATGGGCGAACAGCCCAACCCTTGGGACCTACTCCAGCCCCAGGATGCGACGAGCCGACATCGAGGTGCCAAACCATGCCGTCGATATGGACTCTTGGGCAAGATCAGCCTGTTATCCCCGAGGTACCTTTTATCCGTTGAGCGACAGCGCTTCCACAAGCCACTGCCGGATCACTAGTCCCGACTTTCGTCCCTGCTCGACCTGTCAGTCTCACAGTCAAGCTCCCTTGTGCACTTACACTCGCCACCTGATTGCCAACCAGGTTGAGGGAACCTTTGGGCGCCTCCGTTACTCTTTGGGAGGCAACCGCCCCAGTTAAACTACCCATCAGGCACTGTCCATGAACCCGATCAGGGTCCTACGTTAGACATCCAAAGTGACCAGAGTGGTATTTCAACAATGACTCCACGAACACTAGCGTGCCCGCTTCACAGTCTCCCACCTATCCTACACAAGCCACTCCGAACACCAATACCAAACTGTAGTAAAGGTCACGGGGTCTTTCCGTCCTGCTGCGCGTAACGAGCATCTTTACTCGTAGTGCAATTTCGCCGAGTTCGCGGTTGAGACAGCTGGGAAGTCGTTACGCCATTCGTGCAGGTCGGAACTTACCCGACAAGGAATTTCGCTACCTTAGGATGGTTATAGTTACCACCGCCGTTTACTGGGGCTTAAATTCAGAGCTTCGCCCAAAGGCTAACCCTTCCTCTTAACCTTCCAGCACCGGGCAGGCGTCAGTCCGTATACATCGTCTTGCGACTTCGCACGGACCTGTGTTTTTAGTAAACAGTCGCTTCCCACTGGTCTCTGCGGCCTTCAACGCTCACGGAGTAAATCCGGTCACGTGTCCGGCCCCCCTTCTCCCGAAGTTACGGGGGCATTTTGCCGAGTTCCTTAACCACGATTCTCTCGATCTCCTTGGTATTCTCTACCTGACCACCTGAGTCGGTTTCGGGTACGGGCGGCTGCAACCTCGCGTCGATGCTTTTCTCGGCAGCATAGGATCACTGATTTCCCCTTACGGGTACGCGTCGGATCTCAGGCACACAGACGACGGATTTGCCTATCGTCAGCCCTACATCCTTACACCAGGTTCACCTTACGGATACCATCGCCTGGCTCAGCTACCTTCCTGCGTCACACCTGTTCATACGCTAACCGCACCAGCATGGGGTCGAGCGTTAGACCGGCCACCATCACCCCGAAGGGATCCGGTTGTACCGGGTTAGGACTCTTAGCACCACTGGATTAGCTTGGGCGGTTGTTCGCCGGTACGGGAATATCAACCCGTTGTCCATCGACTACGCCTGTCGGCCTCGCCTTAGGTCCCGACTTACCCAGGGCGGATTAACCTGGCCCTGGAACCCTTGGTCTTTCGGAGGACGGGTTTCTCACCCGTCTTTCGCTACTCATGCCTGCATTCTCACTCGTGTAGCGTCCACGGCTGGATCACTCCGCCGCTTCACTCGCCACACGACGCTCTCCTACCACTCCGCACGACTGAACCACGAAGGCTTGTCTATAGTGCGAAATCTACAACTTCGGTGGTGTGCTTGAGCCCCGTTACATTGTCGGCGCGGAATCACTTGACCAGTGAGCTATTACGCACTCTTTCAAGGGTGGCTGCTTCTAAGCCAACCTCCTGGTTGTCTGTGCAACTCCACATCCTTTCCCACTTAGCACACGCTTAGGGACCTTAGTTGGTAGTCTGGGTTGTTTCCCTCTCGACGATGAAGCTTATCCCCCACCGTCTCACTGCTGCGCTCTCACTCACCGGCATTCGGAGTTTGGCTGACGTCAGTAACCTGTTGAGGCCCATCGGCCATCCAGTAGCTCTACCTCCGGCGAGAAACACGCAACGCTGCACCTAAATGCATTTCGGAGAGAACCAGCTATCACGAAGTTTGATTGGCCTTTCACCCCTATCCACAGCTCATCCCCTCCATTTTCAACTGAAGTGGGTTCGGTCCTCCACGACGTCTTACCGTCGCTTCAACCTGGCCATGGATAGATCACTTCGCTTCGGGTCTAGAACATGCGACTCAAACGCCCTATTCAGACTCGCTTTCGCTACGGCTGCCCCTCACGGGTTAACCTCGCCACATATCACTAACTCGCAGGCTCATTCTTCAAAAGGCACGCCGTCACCCCTACTAAGGAGGCTCCGACGGTTTGTAAGCAAACGGTTTCAGGTACTATTTCACTCCCCTCCCGGGGTACTTTTCACCTTTCCCTCACGGTACTTGTCCGCTATCGGTCATCTGGGAGTATTTAGGCTTATCAGGTGGTCCTGACAGATTCACACGGGATTTCTCGGGCCCCGTGCTACTTGGGATACACATCCGGCCATAACACCATTTCGTCTACGGGGCTGGCACCCACTACGGCCCGGCTTTCAAACCGGTTCGACTATGATGCGCTGTAACCGTCCCAGTCCGGCAGAACTGAGTGACGTGTCCCACAACCCCGACCATGCAACGCCCGCCGGCTATCACACATGATCGGTTTAGCCTCATCCGCTTTCGCTCGCCACTACTCACGGAATCACATGTTGTTTTCTCTTCCTGTGGGTACTGAGATGTTTCACTTCCCCACGTTCCCTCTACCCGCCCTATATATTCAGGCGGGAGTCACCAGGTCGCAAAACGCCTGGCGGGGTTTCCCCATTCGGAAATCCTCGGATCACAGCTCGATTATCAGCTCCCCGAGGCTTATCGCAGATTTCTACGTCCTTCATCGGCTCCAGATGCCAAGGCATCCACCGTTTGCTCTTAGAAACTTGACCACAAAGATTAAAATTGCGATCCAACGTCACCACACCAACCCAAAGGCTGATCATGGATGACGCGAATCAAAGATGCTCGCGTCCACTGTGTAGTTCTCAACATACGATCGGCACCAGCACTCCCCCACCACAACGGTAGGTTCGCCCTGGCCCGACGAAGGACCCGTAGGCCCAACCCCCACCAACACTCACGCGTCAGCAGGAAGCCTGGTCCCTCAGGACCCAACAACGTGCACCAGCCAGCAGCTCCACCTTCGACCCGTCCCAACCCTGCAAGCAGAGCGTACTGAGGTCGGAAGCATCACTCCCAACTGCACTGTCAATGTTCCACCCATGAGCTACCCGTCGGACACGTTCGGTCCGAATCAGGCGCCTGGACCAGCAACCAACCACCCATGATGAGCGACCAGCACTGACCAGATGCTCCTTAGAAAGGAGGTGATCCAGCCGCACCTTCCGGTACGGCTACCTTGTTACGACTTAGTCCTAATCACCGATCCCACCTTCGACGGCTCCTTCCACAAGGGTTAGGCCACCGGCTTCGGGTGTTACCGACTTTCATGACTTGACGGGCGGTGTGTACAAGGCCCGGGAACGTATTCACCGCAGCGTTGCTGATCTGCGATTACTAGCGACTCCGACTTCATGAGGTCGAGTTGCAGACCTCAATCCGAACTGAGACCGGCTTTTTGGGATTCGCTCCACCTTACGGTATCGCAGCCCTTTGTACCGGCCATTGTAGCATGCGTGAAGCCCAAGACATAAGGGGCATGATGATTTGACGTCATCCCCACCTTCCTCCGAGTTGACCCCGGCAGTCTCCTATGAGTCCCCGGCATAACCCGCTGGCAACATAGAACGAGGGTTGCGCTCGTTGCGGGACTTAACCCAACATCTCACGACACGAGCTGACGACAACCATGCACCACCTGTACACCGACCACAAGGGGGCGACCATCTCTGGCCGTTTCCGGTGTATGTCAAGCCTTGGTAAGGTTCTTCGCGTTGCATCGAATTAATCCGCATGCTCCGCCGCTTGTGCGGGCCCCCGTCAATTCCTTTGAGTTTTAGCCTTGCGGCCGTACTCCCCAGGCGGGGCGCTTAATGCGTTAGCTACGACACAGAAACCGTGGAAAGGTCCCTACATCTAGCGCCCAACGTTTACGGCATGGACTACCAGGGTATCTAATCCTGTTCGCTCCCCATGCTTTCGCTCCTCAGCGTCAGTTACGGCCCAGAGATCTGCCTTCGCCATCGGTGTTCCTCCTGATATCTGCGCATTCCACCGCTACACCAGGAATTCCAATCTCCCCTACCGCACTCTAGTCTGCCCGTACCCACTGCAAGCCCGAGGTTGAGCCTCGGGATTTCACAGCAGACGCGACAAACCGCCTACGAGCTCTTTACGCCCAATAATTCCGGACAACGCTTGCACCCTACGTATTACCGCGGCTGCTGGCACGTAGTTAGCCGGTGCTTTTTCTGCAGGTACCGTCACTTTCGCTTCTTCCCTACTAAAAGAGGTTTACAACCCGAAGGCCGTCATCCCTCACGCGGCGTTGCTGCATCAGGCTTTCGCCCATTGTGCAATATTCCCCACTGCTGCCTCCCGTAGGAGTCTGGGCCGTGTCTCAGTCCCAGTGTGGCCGGTCACCCTCTCAGGCCGGCTACCCGTCGTCGCCTTGGTGAGCCATTACCTCACCAACAAGCTGATAGGCCGCGAGTCCATCCCCAACCAAAAAATCTTTCCACCACCAGACCATGCGGCCAGTGATCATATCCAGTATTAGACGTCGTTTCCAACGCTTATCCCAGAGTCAGGGGCAGGTTACTCACGTGTTACTCACCCGTTCGCCACTAATCCACCCAGCAAGCTGGGCATCATCGTTCGACTTGCATGTGTTAAGCACGCCGCCAGCGTTCGTCCTGAGCCAGGATCAAACTCTCCGTAAAAAAATACAGACCCAACACCCGAAGGCATCAGACCGAGTTGATTCTGACTGTTGACTGTCTACTGACAATCTTCAATCCAAAAGGAATTGCTTCATGACCCGATCGGCAAACCGACCAGGCACGAGGTCAATCAATAAATTGGCATTGACAATGTGCACGCTGTTGAGTTCTCAAGGACCAGACGCACT
>NZ_QKSE01000034.1:0-2245 GCF_003234595.1 Curtobacterium sp. MCPF17_051
GGTCGCCCGTTCCGCGAGTTCCGCGAGTTCCGCGAGTTCCGCGCGTTCCGTGAGTTCCGCGAGGCCGATCCGCGCGTCCGATCCGCGAGCGGGCGAAATGCCCGGCTTCGTCCGCAGGGCGACTCGGGTATTTTGCCCGTTCGCGCGGTCGGCTCACGGTCGGCCGGAGCGGTGCGGCAGGCGGGGTGGAAGCGACGACCTGGAGGCGCGGGGCGGCCTGCCGGGGTCGCGGCGAGCCTCCAGGCGGTCCCCTGTGGTGCTCGCGGCTCACGTGGCCGACGAGCGGGCGGAACATCCGGGGGTGTCCGCAGGGCGACCGCGACATTTCGCCCGCTCAGCTGGACGCCGGCGTGCGAAGGCGCAACCGGGGCGCCGCCGTCGGCGAGCGGGCGGAACACCACGGTCCGTCCGCCGGGTGACACGGCATTTCGCCCGCTCGCGGTGACGAAGCGGAGCCGGGTGGGATCGGTGCGGCAGACGGGGGTGGAAGCGACAGCCTGGAGGCGCGGGGCGGCCTGCCGGGGTTGCGATGAGTCTCCAGGCGGTCGCCTGCACCGCATGCGGCTCACGTCCTGGACGAGCGGGCAGAACATCCGGGTGCGTCCGCAGGGCGACCGCGGCATTTCGCCCGCTCGCGGATCGGACGCGCGGATCGGCCTCGCGGAACTCACGGAACGCGCGGAACTCGCGGAACTCGCGGAACTCGCGGAACGGGCGACCGTACACGGGCGCGCAGGCGCGGGCGCGGGCAGCGCGGGCGCGACGGCACGTACGGGAGGCACGCAGGGCGGGAATAGGATCGAGGACATGGCAACCGCGAATGACCGCCTCGTCTGGATCGACTGCGAGATGACCGGCCTCGACCTCGAGGTCGACGAACTCGTCGAGGTGGCCGTGGTCATCACCGACTTCGACCTCGAGCCCGTGCACCCCGGGTTCGACATCGTCATCAAGCCGGACCAGTCGGCGCTCGACAACATGAACGAGTTCGTGACGAACATGCACGTCACCTCGGGGCTCATCGAGGAGATCCCGAACGGCGTGAGCCTGGCGGACGCCGAGTACCAGGTGCTCGAGTACATCCTCCAGCACGTCCCCGCCGAGGGCTCCGCCCCACTGGCCGGCAACACCATCGGCACCGACCGCGCGTTCCTGTCGAAGTACATGCCGCGGGTCGACGGGCACCTGCACTACCGCAGCGTCGACGTGTCGAGCATCAAGGAGCTCTGCCGCCGCTGGTTCCCCCGCGTGTACTTCAACGCGCCGGAGAAGCACGGTGGGCACCGGGCCCTCGCGGACATCCTCGAGTCGATCCGGGAGCTCGAGTACTACCGCCGCGCCGGCTTCGTCGCCGAGCCCGGCCCGAGCACGGACGACGTACGCGCCGTGCAGGCCGACGTCGTGGCGAAGTGGGAGTCACGGCTGGCGCAGCCCGCGGCCGAGTAGCGACACGGGTGGTCCGCGCCCCGTCCCGCATGTACTACTATTGAGTGGTCGCGCCGGTCAGCCGGTTCGAACATGGTGGATATAGCTCAGTTGGTAGAGCGCCTGGTTGTGGTCTAGGAGGTCGCGGGTTCGAGACCCGTTATTCACCCCGGTCGAGGGAGAGTCCTGTTGCGTGTGACGCAACCGGGGCTCTCCCTCCGTGTTTGTCTGGGCACCTCCGGCGCCGTGCGGCTTCGCCGCGAGTGGTCAGCCGCGAGTGGTCAGCGCGGTGTGGGACGATCCCTGCGTGATGGAGATGTCCGCCGAAGCGTTCGAGCAACTCGTGACCGACGAACTCGACCTGCTGCCCGACGAGATGGTCGACGGACTCGACAACGTGGTGTTCGTCGTCGAGGACGAACCCGAGGACGGCTCCGACCTGTTCGGCGTGTACGACGGCATCGCGGCCACCGAGCGCGGGCAGTACGGCTTCGGCGAGCTGCCCGACCGCATCGTGGTGTTCCGGAAGCAGCACCTGGCCGAGTGCGACACCGTCGAGGAGCTCAAGGACGAGGTGCACACCACCCTCGTGCACGAGATCGGCCACTTCTACGGCATCGACGACGAGCGGCTGCACGAGCTCGGCTGGGCGTAGCGAACCGAGTCTCGGCCAGCCGGACAGCACGCGGGCATCGGCGCCCACGAACTGTCCGCAGGGCCGAGACTCGGCACCACCCCCGAGCCGCCGCGCCCCTCAGAACCGCGTCGGCCCCACCTCGTGGTACTTCTCCCACGCTCCCACCGGCCCCCGCCCGTGCAG
>NZ_QKSE01000035.1:0-713 GCF_003234595.1 Curtobacterium sp. MCPF17_051
TACTGGGTGCTCGGCACACTCATGCTCGGCATCGCGGTGGTCCTGCAGCTGGTCAGCATCACGTTCGCGCCCCTGATCGTCGTGCAGCCGCTGGGTGCCGTGGCGTTGGTCATCACGACGTGGTTCTCGTCGCGGTCGTCGGGTGTGCCGCTCGGTCGTCGTGCGCGGCGGGCCGTGTGGACGTGCATCATCGGTGTCGGCATCTTCGTCGGGATCGCGGCGTTCGTCGGGCACGAGAGCGCGATCACCCGCCAGCAGCTCGTCACCGTGCTGGTGATCCTGGCCGTCGTGCTGGTGCTCGTGCTGGTGTCGTTCCGCCTGGTGGCCAAGCGTCGCAGCGCGCTGTACTACATCGTCGGGGCCGGGGTGCTCTACGGGTTCGTGGCGACACTGGCCAAGGTCGTGCTGAACCGGTTCGTGAACGGCACCTTCGACTGGCTGACCGTGCTCGCGATCGCCGGCGTGGTCGTGGCGGCGTCGCTCGGCGGGTACTTCGTGCAGAACGCGTACTCGAGCGGTTCTGCCGACCTCGTGATCGCGGGGCTGACGGTGATCGATCCGATCGTCGCGGTCGGCATCGGCGTCATCGTGCTCGGCGAGGCCTCGGGGGCGCCGTTGTTCGCGGTGGCTGGGTTCGTGGTCGCCGCGGGCATCGCCATCACCGGGGTGTTCCTGCTCGCCAAGCACCACCCGCAGACCCGGGCCTGACGCCG
>NZ_QKSE01000036.1:0-647 GCF_003234595.1 Curtobacterium sp. MCPF17_051
GCGTCGGTGCCGAAGGT
Source organism: Curtobacterium sp. MCPF17_051 (assembly GCF_003234595.1). Taxonomy (NCBI): domain Bacteria; kingdom Bacillati; phylum Actinomycetota; class Actinomycetes; order Micrococcales; family Microbacteriaceae; genus Curtobacterium; species Curtobacterium sp. MCPF17_051. The sequence goes on from NZ_QKSE01000036.1 coordinate 18, forward strand.
CTTGTTCAGCAGGCCGGCGGCGTCCTCCGAGACGTGGACGGTGGTGCCGGTCAGGATGGCGTTGTCGCCCTCGAGCTGGAGGGGCTTGAGCGAGCCGCCGTGCAGCTCGAACAGGAACGCGTTGGCCGCGGCGACCTTGCCGTTGACGAGGACGTCGCCGTAGAGCTTGGACGAGCCCGGGTTCACGACGAAGTTCTCCAGCGTGACGGTGGTGTCGCCGGCCTTCAGGGTCAGGCCCGAGTCGTCGTGGTTCAGCAGGCCCTGCACGTAGGGGCGGTAGTTGCCGTCCGGGGACCAGTAGGTGACCGACCCGGCGGTGATCGGGAACGACACCGACCCGTCGGCGAGGGTCGCGTCGCCGGAGACGCCGGGGGTGAGCTTGAGGGCGGTGAGGGCGTCGGTGAAGCCGGAGTCGAGCTTCACGGCGGTGGAGCCGCCGAGGACCTCGGGGACCGAGGCGACGGGTGCGGGGATCTTCGACTCGGACGACGAGGACACCGTGTGCACGTTCGGGGTGGCGGCCTGTGCGGAGGAGATCCCGAACGCGGCACCGCCGAGGACGAGGGCGCCGGTCGTGGCGAGGGTGATGGAGGTCTTGAGGCTCTTACGCATCGTGATCATTCCTTTGCT
>NZ_QKSE01000004.1:0-208674 GCF_003234595.1 Curtobacterium sp. MCPF17_051
GCCGGGGGCTGGTTCCGGGGCGGGCTGCTCGGGAGCAGGGGCCGCGTCCGACTCGTACGTCCAGGTGTCCGTCTGCCCGGCGATCTGCACCTCGATGGTCACGGTGGTGGTCCGGAGCGGTGAGAGGGCAGATGTCGGCACGACCGAGTTCGTCGTGTACGCCACGTCCTGATCGTCGCTCCCACGACCGTCGAAGCGCACGGTGTACGTGGGGGTGGCGCGACCGTTCGAGGGATCCTGGACGTTGAGGGCCGTGCCCTCGACGGGTCGCTGCACGATCGGCTTGGTGATGATCGGGGTCGCGGAGTCGGATTCCGAAGACGCGGGACCGCAGTAGTCGTAGTTATTGCTCGGTCCGCGGCAGCCCTGCACCTCGATCGAGACCGCCGTCCCGTAACCCAGTGCTGCCGTGGGCCCGGAAGGTGCGTCCTGCCATCCACCACCGTTGTAGCGAACACGGTAGTGATCAGCGCGTCCGGACTTCACGCCGTACCCCTCTGCGACCAGCTGGTAGACGCCGTTGTCCCGGTCGGTCTTCACCACACGGATCGAGGGTGTGGTGGCCTGGCCAGGACGCTCGTAGCTCGTCACGGATGTCGTCGCTCGGCTGACGCTGCAGAACCCGTAGGTGTTGGACGCCACGACGACGTAACTGGTCGTGCTGCCGTCCGCAGCGTTGCCGTCACGGAGTGTCCCGCCTCCGGGGCCCGTGCTGTCGACCTGCTGACCGCCGCCGATCGGACCGCAGGTGACCTGGCCCCCGACCCGGACGAGCGCGTACGACTGGATCGGCGCACCTTGACCGTCGGACTTGGAGTAGTCGACGCTGACGACCGTGCGACCGGAGGAGGCATCGACGTTCGGATCCCCCGCGGAGACGGCTGTCGGCACGCCGACCGCGCTCCCGGTGGCGGACGCGGAGTTCCACTGCACGACGGTGCCGTTGCGGTCGGCGGCGTTGCGGGCCGACACGGTGACCGTGTACTGGGCGGCACTCTGGGCTCCGGTGAACGAGGTGCTCGTGGCGGTGCCGGTGTTGCGCGTGTCGGACAACCCCGGACCCTCGATCGTCACGACGTAGTTGTCGACCGCGCTGCCGTTGTTCGGCGCGGACACCTTGCCCCACTTGACGTCGAGCTGGTTCGGCGTCGACTTGCTGGGCGTGACCGTGATGCCCTTCGGCGGTGCCGGCACGAAGTCCGCACTCATCGGACCCGAGCGGGCCGAGGGCTTCGAGTCACCGATCGCGTTGGTCGCCACGACCTGGAACCGGTAGGACTCCTTCGGGTCGAGGCCGGTGACCGTGCACACCGTCGCGGTCCCGCAGTTCTTCGAGACGCCGTTGGTCCCGACGACGCGGTAGCCCGTGATGGGCGAGTTGTTGCCCTGCGGGGTCGCCCACGTCAGCGTGGCCTGGCCACCGTCGTAGGAGCCGGTCCGGGTGGGCGCACCCGGCGCGTCCGGAACGTCCTGCACCGAGATCGTGACGTCGCCCCAGACGTACCGGGCGGGGTCGTTCGTGGCGTCCGCCACCTGGTACTGCAGGTGCGCGTCGCCGGGCTTCGCGGTTCCGGCGACCGCAACCTGCAGACGCGAGCGATCACCGCTCGGTGTGACGGTGACACCCTTCGGGAGTCCGCCGGACAGACCGCGGATGTTCACGACGCGCAGCCGCTCGCCCGGGAACGGGTTGGTCGGCTGGTCGTTCGTCAGGACGTCGATGGTGGTGGTCGCCCCGCGCTTCGTCACCGAGCGGTCGGCGCCCGGCTGGACCACCGGCCGGGTGGAGGCGACGACGCCGACGGTGACTGTGCCGGCGCGACCGGCGTTCGCGTCGTCCGCGACACCGATCCCGATCGACGCGGTGGTGTTCTTCTTCGCGGTGTCAGCAAGCGAGATGGTGAGCTGCTGCTTCGCGATCGACGCGGTCGTCCCGGCGGCGGGCCGGCCGACGATCGAGTACCGGAGCTCCGGCAGGTCCTTCGGGTACGGGTAGTCGGTGAGCTTCGTCAGGTCGATCTTCCGCGTCTCGCCCGGCTGCATCTCGATCGAGGAGCCCGCGAACGCCGGCGGCTGGTTCGACCGGGGCGTGACCGTGATCGGGAGCACGAGGGTGGCGACGCGGCCCTTGCCGCCGTTCGCCGACGACCCGTCGGTGACCTCGAACGAGATCGACGCCTTGCCGTAGTAGAGCTTCGACGACGTGAACTGCAGCGTCGACGAGTCGACCACCAGGGTCTGCCCGTTCGCGTGGGTGGCCTTGACCGTGCCGCGGTCGGTGATCTTCGCGGTCTGGCCGTTCGCCGTCACGACGAAGTCCTGCAGCGGGATGCGAACCGTGGCCTCGCTCTTCACCGTGACCGCGCCGGCGCTGCGGTTGATCTGGGGCAGGGCGTCGTCGAAGCCCGGCACGTTGATGAAGCCGTAGGAGACGATGTCCGGGTGGTCGAGCCGGGCGACCGAGAACGGGATCACCTGCGAATCGTCGGTCAACCGAACGGTGATGCGGCCGTCGTCGGTGGGCGTCGCCGTGTCGCCGTAGCCGGGGACGACCCCGACCCGGAGGTCGGCCGCGGTGCCCTCGGCGAAGAAGACGTTGTCGAGCACGTCGACGGTCACGCTCTGCCGGCGCAGGATGTCCTGCAGGTCGAGGGTCGTGTCGTCGACCTCGGGCCGGAGGGGCTGGGCGTCCGGGTCGACGGTCACCGTGAGGAACGCCGTGCTCGATCCCCCGCTGCTGTTCGCGACGGTGTAGAGCACCGCGAAGTCACCACGCTTCGCCGACTTCGGCGGCGTGACGCGGATCTGCTGCTTCCGGAGGATCTTCGCGGAGACGTCCTCGGCCGTCGGCTGGGCCTGCGCGACGGTCAGCTGCCCACCCTCGGGGTCGGAGTCGTTCTGCAGGACACGCACCGTCACCGACCCACCGGGACGGATCGTGACGTGGTCGGCCTCGGCCACGGGGTTCGAGGCCTGCTCGGCGCGGGGTGCGATGCCCACCCGCACGGTGCCGGTCGCACGGGCACCGAGGGCGTCCACGACCGTGTAGGTGAACTCGTCGGTACCTGCCGAGTAGTCGCCGGCCTCGTAGGTCAGTGCGTCCGAGGCCACGTCGGCGACCGATCCCTTGTCGGGGTTGGAGCCCACGCCGACGAGCTGGACGGAGTCGCCGTCCGGGTCGATCCCGTTCAACGGCACGCTGATCCGCACCGACGACCCGGCGACCACGCGCGCGGTGACGGTCTGCGGGACCGGTGGGTTGTTGGTCGCGGCGTCACGCTCGCGCACCGAGATCGACACGGCGGCATCGGCGTACTGGCCGTCCGGGCCGGCGACCCGGTAGACGGCGGTGTAGTTGCCCGGCGTCTTCGGGGCGAGGTAGCGCAGGTGGTCACCGGAGACGAACAGCAGGCCGCCGTCGCCCGGCACGTTCTGCACCAGCTCGGGCTGGAGCGTCAACGGTTCGCCCTCGGGCTGGGTGTCGTTGCCGAGCACGTCGATGTTCGCGACGTCGCCGACGCGCACGGTGGCGGTGTCCGGCTGGGCGACCGGAGGCTGGATGCGGTCGGGCTTCGGGATCTCGACGACGGTGATCGTGCCTGGGGACGACGCCAACCCGTTCGTCTCCGTGTACCCGAACGACACCGGACCGTCGAGCGGCGCCGTGAGCGTCACACGGACCGTGTGCTGGTCGAGGATGCTCGCCTGCACGCCGCTGCCCCGCGCGGGTCCGTCGAGCGCCGTCACGAGCAGCACGCCGCCCGCCGGGTCGATGTCGGTGGCGGTCACGTCCGTGTCCTTGGTGGACAGCGTGTTGACGAACACCGTCTTCGGCGTGGTGATCGGCGCCGTCGAGGCGTCCGGTGGCGCGAGGACGGTCACGCGGACGATCCCGCTCGACGTCTTCACGCCGTCGGTCACCGTGTACTCGAGCTGGTGGTCGCCCGCCCGCTCCCCCTGCACCCGGAAGGTCCCGGCGTCGTAGCTCGGGGTGACGGTGAGCCCGGACGCCGACGACACGCTCGTCAGCGTCACGGTGCCGTTGCCACCACGGACGTGGTCGAGCGGCTCGACCGTGAAGGCCTTGCCGGCGTACCCGGACACGGGGAACGGATCGGCACGCAGCGGGACGGTGCCCTGCTTGGCCACGCGCACCGTCACGGCACCCCGGCCGTCGGCGCGTCCGTCGCTCACGACCAGCTGCACCGACCGCTCACCGGTCCGGCCGCTGTCGTTCCGGAAGTCGAGCAGGCCGTCCGGTGTGGTGGACGCCCGGTCGCCGTTCGACGCGGTCGCCGACTCCAGGTACACCGGGTCGCCGTCCGGGTCGACCCAGTCGCCGAGGACGTCCGAGACGACGTGCCCGTTCTGGACGACGTCAGCCGAGGTGTCACGGACCTGCCGCGGCGCCTCGTTCTGACTGTCGGGGCGCACGCTGATCCGGACGGTCGCTGTGTCCGATCCGCCGTTGCCGTCGGTGATCGTGTACGGGAACGTCACGGTCCCGGAGGCGCGCGACGACAGCGTGACCTGCAGGCGTTGGCCGTCGCCGACGATCGCGACGCGGCCGGCGGCCTTCGAGATGGTGCCGACCTCGCTCACGATGATCGGGTCACCGTTCGGGTCGTAGTCGTTCAGCAGGACCGGGAGGCTCGTGGTGCGTCCCGGACGAGCGCCCAGTTCGTCGTCCACCGCCACCGGCGGCTTCTGGTCCTTGTCGACCTCGGGGTCGTCGTCGGAGACCTGCTCCTGCTGCTGCTCGTCGTCCTGCTTGATCAGGTCGGCCCAGTTGTCGATGAGCTGGCCACTCCGGTCGATCGCCCAGGAACGGCCGCTCGTCGGGTCGTTGGCGACGACGGTGTCGCCGTTGTGCAGGATCTGCAGTTCGCTCGCGCCGCCGGTGCTCGCCAGGCGCTGCAACGCGCTGCCGTCACACGTGTCGATCGCCTGTCCGCCCGCCCACGCCGCGTACGTGCAGGACCCGTCGACGTAGGGCCGCGCGGGTCGCCCGGACACCTGGAGCGCGGTGGCGTCCACGGTGCCGGAGGCGCTGACGCGGACCAGGCCCGCCGTGCCCGCGACCGTGACCTCGGCCGCGCTGTCGGAGGACCGCTGGAGGGCCGGCGACGACCCCACCCGGTCGCCGAGCTCGACCGTGCGGCCGTCGACCGACAGGGCACCGCTCGTGCGGTCGAGCACGGCGAGGTGCCCGTCGAACGTGGCGACCTGGAAGTCGTCGCCCCGGTCCATGTCGACCTTCCACCGTTCGGAGACGGTGAGTGTCGCGCCGACGTCGACCAGCGACGCCGTCCCGGTCTTCGCGGAGTAGACCGCGACGTGGCCGTCGGAGGCGTCGAAGACGGTGTCGGCGCCCAGGGTCAGGTCGGCCTTGGCCGACGCGTCGAACTCGCCGAGGTCGCTCGTGGGGGTCGCCCAGAGTTCGCCCGTGTCCGCGTTGCCGATGACCGCGGTGTCGCCCGCGAAGAAGACCTGCGGCGTCCCCGCCGGCAGCGTGATCGCATCACCCACCGTGGCGTCGGCGACGTCGACGCGGGCGACCGTGCCCTTGGTCTCGTCGACGCTGTAGACGGTGGAGCCGCGCTGCAGCACCGACAGGTCGTCGCTGGCCGTCTCGACCGCGGTGTTGAGCTGCAGGATGCCGGTGTTCGCCCGGCCGACCGCGCCGTACTCGGCCGAGGGGACCCAGACGGTGCCGTCGCCGAGGTCGACGCGTTGGGTGTGGTACCCGGTGGAGACGATCGCCGTGGTCGCGACGACGGCGGCGACGAGCACCGAGGCACCCGTGGTCACGGCAGCGGAGCGGTGCTTCGCGAGGAGGGCGCGGATCACCCGGCGCTCCCGATCGTCGCGCACTTCTGCGCGCTCGCGGCACCTGTCCTGCCGTCGCGGTTCACCGCGACGGCGATGCACTCCTCGTCGCCGCGTTCACCGGAGACGACGAACGTCGTGCCGGTCTGCTGGCTCGAGGACCCGTTGGACGAGATGACGTACGTGTCGCCGCTGCGCAGCCCGGGGTCGGTCCAGCTGAAGGACACGAACTGCGGCGACGGCTCGGCACGGACCTCGGCCACGACCGGGATGGCCCCGGCGCCGAGCCGACCGACGACGACGACCGTGGCGATCGCGAGGGCGGCGACCACGACGACGGCGAGGGACGTCGCCCACACCAGGGTCGAACGGGTCCGGCGCCGCGAACGGGTCACGGACCCGGTGCGGTGCACGGTGCCGACGCTGTGCGAACCGCCGGCCACGACCCCGCCCTGCACCGCGCGGCGGGTGCGACGACGCCCGCCGACCCGGGTGGGTGGCTGCAGCTCACGGATCACGGTGCGGTCACCGTGCGGGGTCGGCGTCGAGATCGCCCAGGCCTCGACCGCGACGTCGGCGGTCGTCTGCGGGATGCCGAGTTCGGCCTCGACCTGCTGGAACCCGCGCACGAGTTCGATCACCGTCGCGGGGCGTCCCTGCGGCTTGCGGGACAGCGCCGAGGCGAGCAGGCGCTCCAGCGAGGGCGGCACGTCGGTGCGACCGGTGGGCTTCACGCCGCCCTTGTCGATCCGGTGCATCAGGTCGTTCGCGCCGTTCTTGCCGCCGCGGACCTCGAACGGGCTGCGCCCGGCGAGGAGCGAGTACACCGTCGCCGCGAGGGAGTACACCTCGGACTGGATCGTGCCGCGCGACTCGTCGATCAGGACCTCGGGCGCAGACCACGGGATCGACATGCCGATCGGCTCGTCCGGGTCGGTGCCCCCGATCGTCGCGGCGATGCCGAAGTCGGAGAGCACGGGGTTGCCGTAGGCCGTCAGCAGGATGTTCGACGGCTTGATGTCGCGGTGCAGCACGCCCTCACGGTGTGCGGTCTCGAGCGCCGACCCGATGCGGATGCCGATCGACAGCACCTCGGACACGGGGATCGGTTCGCGACGGTACCGCTCGCTGAGGGACGAGGAGCAGAGCTCCATGACCAGGTAGGGACGGCCGTCAGCCGCGACGCTGGCCTGGAAGACGGTGAGGATCGACGGGTGGGTGCTGAGCCGGGCCATCAGGTTGGCCTCGGCCTGGAACATCTGCCGGACGCGGTCGTCGACGACCTCGTCCAGCAGCACCTTCACCGCGACCTGTCGTCGGGGCATGTCCTGCTCGTAGAGAAAGACGTCGGCGAAGCCACCGGACCCGAGGACGTGGACGGGGCTGAAACCGCCGATCACGGGCGGGGTGGACGGCAGGCGTCTCGCCATGGTCCTCTCCTCCCCCGGCCGAGCGGCCAGCTCTCTCGACGTGGCCATGTCATTGTACGAAGCGTGGGTGACGGACATTCCGCACGTCGATCCCCCACAGCTCGACGTGTTCCCCCAGTTCGGGGGCCAGCTAGTGCCGCGGCAGCGTGTCCTCGAGGTCGCCGTCGTCCGGTGCGGCATCGACCTGCAGCACCACCACGGTGACGTTGTCACGACCGCCGGCCACGACGGCGTCGCCCACCAGGCGTTCCGCCAGGTCCTGCGCGCCTGGCTCACGTGCCGCGATGCGCGCGATCCCGGCGTCGCCGAGCTCCTTGGTCAGCCCGTCGGAGCACACGATGTAGCGATCGCCGGCCCGCAGGGGCAGGGTCCACCAGTCCGGCGCCGGCGGTTCGCCGAAGCCGACCGCACGCGTGATGACGTTGCTGTCCGGGTGCTGCTCGGCGTCCTCGGCGCGCAGCAGGCCGGCGTCCACCATCTCCTGCACCACCGAGTGGTCGACGGTGACGCGGCGGAGCACGCCGTCCTCGATGCGGTAGGTGCGGGAGTCACCGACGTTGAACACGAGCGCCGCGGGCTGCCCGAGCGACGCCACGAGCGCGATCCCGGTGACGGTGGTGCCCGCGCCGATGGCGTTGCCGCCGGCTGCACGCTCGATGTCGGCGGTCGCGAGGAGCAGTGCGCGCTGGATGCCCTGGCGCGTGGTGAACGGCTCGGCCGTCACCTGTTCGAGCCGACGCACGACCGCGTCGCTGGCGCGGTCGCCCGCGAGGTGTCCGCCCATGCCGTCGGCGACGACGAAGAACGGCGCCCCCACGATGTAGCTGTCCTCGTTGTGGTCACGCCGTCGACCGACGTCGGTCGCGGCTCCCCACGAGAGCGTCAGGGTGGCGCCGTCGGCACCGGGGACGTCGATGGCGTGCGCAGTGGCTGCTCGGCCGAGTTCGGTCACGTGTCAGGATCGCTCTCTGGTGGGTCGGGGCGTGCCGTGTGCTGTCTGATCGGAGGGCCACGGGGGAACCGGAGGCAGCCCCTCTGCCGTCGGTGCGACCCGGAGGTACGGCGAGAGGACCTCGATGGCGTTGCCGTCACCGATCTCGACTACCGTACCCGTCAGCGCGACGATCGACGCACCCGACGCCATGCGGTAGGCGGGCGCACCGGCCGGGCGGACGACGGTGCCGTTCGTCGACCGGAGGTCCTGCACGACGACGGCTTCGCCCTCGGCGTGGATCCGGACGTGGGACGACGACACCTGCCCGGACGCGGACCGCACGGTCACGAGTTCGGGCTGCGGACCACGGGTGACCCGGGGCAGCGACGGCCGGCGGCCGATGACCACCGGGTGGTCGAGCCGGAAGGTGCGGCCGTCGATGCGGATCGAGGGCACGCGTGTCGCGGGTGCGGCGGGTACCGACGGGACGGCCGGGAGGCCCGGGGCAGCACCCACGAACGGGTTCGCTCCGGCGCCGGGTCGCGCCGGCACCCGGACGACGGTGTCCTCCGGATCGACGTCGTCCCCCGCTGTCGGTGGCTGGCCGGGTGCGCCGAGCGCGGGCCGGATGACCGTGTCACCGAGGACCCCGTCGTCGGATCCGGGGTCGGAGTCCGGACCGGCGCCGGGGACGACGGGACCTGAGCCGCGGATGACGGTGTCGTCGACGGCGTCCGCCGTCCGGTCGCCCGCCGCCGATAGTCGGGGTCGCCGGATGACGGTGTCCTCGATGTCGTCGTCGCGCAACCGGAGCCCTCCCAGTGTGGTCTCCCCCACCGTAGACGATCCGGTCGACCCCACGTCATCGACGCTCCCACGACGGGCCGCTGCCCGCGACGACCGAGCGCAGGACGAGCCCCGCGAGCGGATCGTCCGCGCGGGTCTCGAGGGCGTACCGGGCACGCGTCTCCGCCCGGGCCCACGACCCGAGCGCCCACGCACACCAGGCTCCGAGCGACAGGGCACCGGCGGCACCCGACGATCCGTCGAACGGGCCGTCCTGCGCCCGCCACACCCGCCACGCGTCGGCACACCGGTCACCGGCGAGCCGCACGCGGCCCCGATCGGGAGCCGGGCCGAAACCGTGGAGCGCCGGCGGGGTCGGGTCGGCGAAGGGGTCGAACACCCGGATCGACCGGGGGTCCGGAGCGCCCTGCGCCGCGATGAACGGCACCAGGGCCATGCGGGGCGCGAGTGCGCCGCACGCCGTCACCACGGCCGTCGCAGCGGCCTTCGACAGTTCCGCGCGGCCGGGCGCGACGAGCGCGGCCGCTGCGGCTGGGAGGGTGACCGCCGCGGCGATCTCGCGAGGGAAACGGACTGCGGAGCCGGGGCCGGACTGTGCCGTGAGGGGGATCATGCACGCCATCGAAGCGTGCTGCGGGCCTCCAGGCAGGGGCGCCGCGGCCAGCTGTGGACCGGAGCAGCCCCGCCCACGCCTGTGGAGGACGAGTCGGCGGAAGCCGCTCAGGCGGCGACGGGCTCCAGGCTCTCGGCGACCAGGTCCCAGCCGCCCTCGTTGCGTTCGACGGCCACGCCGTTCGCGGCCGCCCAGCCGACCAGGTCGTCCATGCTGCCGATGCTCGCACCGGTGCGGGCGAGCAACGCCACCAGGCGGCCCTTCGCGGTCTTGTTCCAGTGGTTCAGTGCACGACGACGACCGGAGCCGTCGACACTCACCACCCGTGGTGCCACCGCTCCGGACACGGGACCGAGCTGCCGGTACCCCTCGGATCGAAGGTCGAGCACCAGGCCGTCCGCACGGGTCAGCAGGGAACGGGTCGACACCGCGGGCCAATGCGCTGCCAGTCGGATCGAACCGAGCCGCGAGTCGTGCGACAGCCGGTAGGCCGGGATCGGGTCACCGGCACCGATCGGGCCGAACATCGCGGACTGCACGATCACGTGCTCCGCCCACCACCCACGGGTCGCCGCGTCCGCGTCCTGCGCACCCAAGGGGTCGTAGAGGACCCCCGTGTACCGCTCGATCGCGGGCATGGTGCCCGAGGTTTCGAGCTCGAGGTTCCGGAGCCGCTCGGCGATCGACTTCGGACCGAGCTTCAGCGCCGTCCTGGCCGAGGACTCCTCGGAACTGACGAAGCGGGCCGCGGTGATCACCGCGGCCCGCTCATCGGCCAGTTCCGGGAACGAGAGTGCACGCAGATCGAGCGTGCGGCTCGTGTCCCCGCCCTCCCGCTTCGTCTCCGAAGGCGGGAGCAGGACGGTCAGTCCGGTCAGGACGCCAGCGCGGCCTGCCGCGCGACGATCGTCACCGTGTCGTGCTCGACCGACAGGAAGCCGTCCTCGGCGTCGACCGCGACGGTCGACCCATCGGCCCGCGTGATGCGGACCTGACCCTGCGCCAGGATCGCGAGCATCGGCTCGTGTCCGGCGAGGATGCCGATCTGGCCCTCTGTCGTCCGTGCGACGACCATGGTGGTGTCGCCCGACCAGACCTCACGGTCGGCCGAGACGACGCTCACGCTGAGACCCGCCATGTCAGCGGTTCTCCTTCTGGATCTGAGCCCACTTCTCTTCCACGTCGTTGATGCCACCGACGTTGAAGAACGCCTGGGTCGCAACGTGGTCGAACTCACCGTCGGCGATGGCGCGGAAGGACTCGATGGTGTCCTTGAGCGGCACCGTGGAGCCCTCGACGCCCGTGAACTTCTTCGCCATGTAGGTGTTCTGCGAGAGGAACTGCTGGATACGACGAGCGCGCTCGACCGTGATCTTGTCCTCTTCGGAGAGCTCGTCGACACCGAGGATGGCGATGATCTCCTGCAGTTCCTTGTTCTTCTGGAGGATCTGCTTGACGCGCGTGGCCGTCTCGTAGTGGTCGGCACCCAGGTAGCGCGGGTCCATGATGCGCGACGTCGACGCCAGCGGGTCGATCGCGGGGTACAGACCCTGCGACGCGATCTCACGGGAGAGCTCGGTCGTCGCGTCGAGGTGCGCGAACGTGGTGGCCGGAGCCGGGTCGGTGTAGTCGTCAGCCGGCACGTAGATCGCCTGCAGCGAGGTGATCGAGTGACCACGCGTCGAGGTGATGCGCTCCTGGAGCACACCCATCTCGTCGGCGAGGTTGGGCTGGTAGCCCACAGCGGACGGCATGCGGCCGAGCAGCGTCGAGACCTCGGAGCCGGCCTGCGTGAAGCGGAAGATGTTGTCGATGAAGAGGAGCACGTCCTGCTTCTGGACATCGCGGAAGTACTCCGCCATCGTCAGCGCCGACAGGGCCACGCGGAGACGCGTTCCCGGCGGCTCGTCCATCTGGCCGAACACGAGGGCCGTCTTGTCGAAGACACCCGCCTCTTCCATCTCACCGATGAGGTCGTTGCCCTCACGGGTGCGCTCACCGACACCGGCGAACACCGACACACCGCCGTGGTCCTGCGCGACGCGCTGGATCATCTCCTGGATGAGGACGGTCTTGCCGACGCCCGCACCACCGAAGAGGCCGATCTTGCCACCCTGCACGTACGGGGTGAGCAGGTCGATGGACTTGATGCCGGTCTCGAACATCGAGGTCTTGGACTCGAGCTGGTCGAAGGCCGGGGCCTTGCGGTGGATCGGCCAGCGCTCGGTGATCTCGAGCTTCTCGTCCGTGTTGAGCACGTTGCCGAGGACGTCGAAGACCTTGCCCTTGGTGACGTCGCCGACGGGGACCGAGATCGGAGCGCCCGAGTCACGGACCTCCTGGCCACGGACCAGGCCGTCGGTCGGCTTCAGGGAGATGGCACGGACGAGGTCGTCGCCGAGGTGCTGCGCGACCTCGAGGCCGATCTCCTGCGACGAGTCACCGATGGTGATGGTCGTGAACAGGAGGTTGTACATCTCCGGGATTGCGTCGTGGGGGAACTCGATGTCGACGACGGGGCCCGTGACACGGGCGATCCGGCCGACACCGGGCGCCGACGACGTCTCGACCGCGGTGGTTGCGGTGTCGGTCATGGCTGGTGCCTTCCTGAGGGTGGGTATCTGTCCGCGAACGACGCGGACTACTTCTTCTTCGACGAGAGGGCGTCGGCGCCGCCGACGATCTCGGAGATCTGCTGGGTGATCTCCGCCTGACGCGCGTTGTTCGCGAGTCGGGTGAAGTCACGGATCAGCGAGTCGGCGTTGTCGCTGGCCGCCTTCATCGCCTTCTGACGCGCGGCGTGCTCGGAAGCAGCCGACTGCAGCATGGCGTTGAAGATGCGGCTCTCGATGTAGACCGGGAGCAGCGAGTCGAGCACCGCATCGGCGTCCGGCTCGAACTCGTAGAGCGGCAGGGGCTCGTTGCCCTCGGGCTCGTCGATGCCCTCGACGACCTCGAGGGGCAGCAGGCGAACGACCTGCGGCTCCTGGGTCGCCAGGCTGATGAACCGGTTGAACACGATGTGGATCTCGTCCACGCCGCCGTCAGCGGTGTCCTGGAGGAACTTCGCCACGACGGCGTCGCCGATCTCCTTGGCCGTCGAGAACTCCGGCTGGTCGGTGTTGCCGACCCACTGCTGCTCGGACGGACGCTCACGGAACGCGAAGTACCCGACGGACTTGCGGCCGACCAGGTAGTAGACGACGTCCTTGCCCTCGCTGCGGAGCAGGGAGGCGAGCTCCTCGCCCTGCTTGAGGACGTTCGTGCTGAACGCGCCGTTCAGGCCGCGGTCCGAGGTGAAGAGCACGACGGCTGCACGGGTCGACGACTCCGGCTCGGTGGTCAGCACGTGGTCGACGTTCGAGAACGTCGCCACGGCCGACACCGCACGCGTGACGGCCCGCGAGTACGGACCGGACGCAGCCATGCGGGCCTGCGCCTTCTGGATCCGCGACGCCGAGATCAGCTCCATGGCGCGGGTGACCTTCTTCGTGGTCTTCGCCGACTTGATCCGCTGGCGGTAGACCCGGACCTGCGCTGCCATCTAGCGACGACCCTTGACGATCTGCTCCTGGTCGACGTCCTCGGCGTCAGCCGCGTCGAACTGCTCGGAGCCGAGGGTCTTGCCGTCGCTCGTCTGGAAGCTCTTCGTGAACTCGTCGATCTGCTTGTCCATCTCGGCGACGGTCTCGTCGCTGAGCTGGTTCGTCTCGCGCAGGGTCGTGAGGACGTCGGAGTTGCGACGCAGGTGGTCGAGCAGTTCGGACTCGAAGCGGAGCACGTCCGGCACCGGGACGGTGTCGAGCTTGCCGTTCGTGCCCGCCCAGATCGAGACGACCTGCTCCTCGACCGGGTACGGCGAGTACTGCGGCTGCTTGAGGAGCTCGGTCAGACGCGCACCGCGCTCCAGCTGACGACGCGACGCCTGGTCGAGGTCGGACGCGAACATCGCGAACGCCTCGAGCGAGCGGTACTGCGCCAGCTCGAGCTTCAGCGTGCCGGAGACCTTCTTGATCGACTTCACCTGGGCGTCACCACCGACGCGGGACACCGAGATGCCCACGTCGACGGCCGGACGCTGGTTCGCGTTGAAGAGGTCCGACTGCAGGAAGATCTGGCCGTCGGTGATGGAGATGACGTTGGTCGGGATGTACGCCGAGACGTCGTTCGCCTTGGTCTCGATGATCGGGAGGCCCGTCATCGAACCGGCGCCGAGCTCGTCGGACAGCTTCGCGCAACGCTCCAGCAGACGGGAGTGCAGATAGAAGACGTCACCCGGGTAGGCCTCGCGGCCCGGCGGACGACGGAGGAGGAGCGACACCGCACGGTAGGCCTCGGCCTGCTTCGACAGGTCATCGAAGATGATGAGGACGTGCTTGCCCTGGTACATCCAGTGCTGGCCGATGGCCGAACCGGTGTACGGGGCGAGGTACTTGAAGCCGGCCGGGTCGGAAGCCGGGGCGGCGACGATGGTCGTGTACTCCATCGCACCGGCGTCCTCGAGCGCACCCTTGACGGAGGCGATCGTGGAGCCCTTCTGGCCGATGGCGACGTAGATGCAGCGGACCTGCTTCTCCTCGTCGCCGGACTCCCAGTTGGCCTTCTGGTTGATGATCGTGTCGATCGCGATGGCCGTCTTGCCGGTCTGGCGGTCGCCGATGATCAGCTGACGCTGACCACGGCCGACGGGGATCATCGCGTCGATGGCCTTGATGCCGGTCTGCAGGGGCTGGTGGACCGACTTGCGGGCCATGACGCCGGGGGCCTGGAGCTCGAGGGCACGACGGCCCTCTGCGGCGATCTCGCCGAGACCGTCGATCGGGGCGCCGAGCGGGTCGACGACGCGACCGAGGAAGGCGTCGCCGACGGGGGCGGAGAGGACCTCACCCGTGCGGGTGACCTCCATGCCCTCCTCGATGCCGCCGAACTCGCCGAGCACGATGGCGCCGATCTCGTCTTCGTCGAGGTTCTGCGCCAGGCCGAGCGTGCCGTCCTGGAAGCGGATGAGCTCGTTCGCCATGACGCCGGGGAGACCCTCGACGTGGGCGATGCCGTCACCGGCGTCGGTGACGTGCCCGACCTCGGCCGTGGAGGCCTTCGTCGGCTCGTAGTTCGAGACGAAGTCCTTCAGGGCATCACGGATCTCATCGGGGCTGATGGTGATGTCTGCCATGGGATTTTCCTTGTGGTTTTCCGGGGCCCTTCGGCTCCGAGAGGGTGACGCTGCCGGACTCGGCAGTTCCCGTTGTGGACTTGGGGAGGAGCGGCTTCGACCGTACGCCTAGCCGGCGAGCTGGAGCCGGAGCTCCGAGAGTCGCGTGGACACGGTGCCGTCGATGACGTCGCCGCCGATCTGCACCCGGACCCCGCCGACGACCGTGGGGTCGACGACCTGGTTGATGCTGATGTCCTTGCCGTACCGCTCGGACAGACCGCGCGTGACGCGGGCCGACTGGGCGGGGGTCAGTGGCGTCGCCGTGACGACGGTCGCGACGAGCTTGCCGGCCTGCTCGGCCACGATGCGTGAGGCGTCGCGGACGATCTCACCGATGCGGCGGCCGCGGGGCTGCTGCACCAGGGCCGACACGATCGTGATCGTCTGCTCCGATGCCTTGGCACCGAGGAGCCGCTCGACGAGCGCGCCCTTCTGCTCGGGGCTGCCGAGCTTGGTGCCGAGCGCCAGCTCGAGGCCGGCGTCCGAGCGGACCGCGGTCTCGAAGGCGAACAGCTCCGACTCGATCGACGAGTCCGGACCCGCGGTGGCAGCGACGGCGCGGATGCCCGCGTCCTCGATGCCCGCGAGCAGGTCCTGCTGCGAGGACCAGCGCGAGCCGGCCACCGCGGTCAGGACCGCACGCGTTGCGTCCGACTGTCCGGCGAAGACACGGTCGATGAGGACCTTCTTGCCGGCCGCGTCGGCCGTGGGGTCGGACAGCAGCCCGAGCAGCTGCGGCGCACCGGCGATCGCACGCCCGGAGGCGAGGATCTCGGCACCCGCGGCCAGGCCGGCGCTCGGACCGAGGTCCGACAGCACCGCCCTGGTGGACGCGAGTGCTTCTCTGGTAGCGCTGCGCATGCTCAGTGCTCCCCCGTCTTCGTGGCCTGCGAGGCCTCGAGGTCGGCGAGGAAGCGGTCGACCACTGCGGTCGACTTGGCGTCGTCCTTGAGGGACTCACCGATCACACCGGACGCGAGGTCCAGCGCGAGGGTGCCCACTTCGGACCGGAGTGCCTGGACGGCGCTCTGGCGCTCGGCCTCGATCTGCGCCTGGGCGTTGGCCGTGATGCGTGCTGCATCGGCGGCCGCCTGCTCGCGGACCTCGTTGCCGATCGCCGTGGCGTCGGCGCGGGCCTGCTCACGGATGCGCGATGCCTCGGCGCGTGCATCGGCGAGCTGCTTGTTGTACTCGTCGAGCGCAGCGGCAGCCTGCTCCTGAGCGGCCTCGGCCTTCTTGATGCCGCCCTCGATGGCCTCGGTGCGCTCATCGAGCATCTTCGTGATGCGCGGCGTGACGACACGCCACATCACCAGGAAGATGATGACGAAGGCGAGCGCCGACCACACGATGTCGTACACCGGCGGGATCAGCGGATTGTGCGCTTCCTCCGCCGCGATGATGAGTGCGTTCTGCATCGAGGAACCTTAGTTGGTGAAGATGAAGTACGTGGCGATACCGATGAAGGCCAGGGCCTCGGTGAAGGCGATACCGATGTACATGAGGGTCGTCAGGCGGCCCTGGAGCTCGGGCTGGCGAGCGACGGACTCGATCGTCTTACCGACGACGATGCCGACACCGATGGCCGGGCCGATCGCTGCGAGGCCGTAGCCAACCGTCGCGATGTTGCCGTTGATCTCCGCGAGAACGGTCGTTGCGTCCACGTGTTTTCCTTTCGAGGTGCGGGTCCGACGGTCGCCGGTCCCGTAGGGGGTCAGTGAGGAATCAGTGCTCGTCGGCCAGCGCCAGCTGGATGTAGACGGCGGTGAGGAGCATGAAGACGTAGGCCTGCAGCAGCGCGACGAGGACCTCGAAGAAGCTGAACGCGATGCCGAACGCGATGGTCCCGACGCCGAAGGCCTTGAAGCCGAGCGAAGCGTCGAAGAAGAAAAACTGCGTGGCCGAGAAGAACAGCACGAGGAGCAGGTGCCCCACGACCATGTTCATCAGGAGTCGCAGCGTCAGGGTGACGGGACGGAGCACGAAGGTGGAGACGAGCTCGATCGGCGTCACGATGATGTACAGCGGCCACGGAACCCCGGGCGGGAAGAGCGAGTTCTTGAGGAACGTGCCCGGGTGCTTGCGGAGACCGGCGTAGATGAAGGCGAGGTACGCGACGATCGCCAGGATCATCGGCATCGCGATGCGGCTGGTGCCGGCGAGGTTCATGCCCGGGATCAGACCGGTCAGGTTCATGAACAGCACGCCGAAGAAGATCGTCGCCAGGAGCGGCAGGAAACGCTTGCCGTCCTTCTCTCCGAGGTTGTCGAAGGTGTTGCGACGGACGACGTCGAACGCGTACTCGATGAACGCCTGACCGCGGTTCGGCACGAGCTTCAGTGCACGGGTACCCACGAACGCGAACACCAGGAGCACGGCGACGGCGAAGAAGCGGATGAGGACGACCCGATCGATCTCGAACGGCGTCCCGGCGAAGAAGATCGCATCCGGGAAGAACTCGTTGATCGACGGACCATGGAACTCGGCGGCCTTGCTGCTCCCCGCCGCGACGGTGTCAACCGCAGCGGAGAGGGACAGGGGAAGAGCGTGGGATAGCAGCGCTGTCTCCTGTGTCGGCGCGCGCACATCATGGCACGCGATGGTGGACGTTGTGGAGGCTCGCCCGCCCCGAGCGAAAGGCTCCGGTAGCGGACTCCGAGAAGCCTATCAGGTGCGAGAGGCTTCCCGGCTTCTCAGATGCGGGGGGCCGGGTTCCCAGGGTCCGCGGAGTCGTCGAGGCCGTCTCCTGGCAGCCGGACGCCGATCGGGATGCGGGCCTTCGCGACGGCGACGACGTCGATCACCAGGGAGCCGACGACCCCCGCGATGATCACGATCGCCAGCACCGGGAAGTCGACCCAGTCGCGGTCCTTGAGCAGGACCAGCAGCACGATGAAGACGATGAACTTGAGCAGCCAGGTCCCCATCACGATGCCGAAGAAGGCACCGGAGATCATCTGGCCCTTCGAGACGCGCAGCGCGACGAGGACACTGACCGCGGTGAGCCCGAGGAACACGACGCTCAGCACCGCGCCGAGCAGTCCCCCGACCAGTCCGGGGCCGTCCGCGACGAGGAACCCGATGAGCCCGCCGACCACCGCGAGGGCGACGGCGAGGACCGCTCCCCAGGTGATGATGCGGCGGAACACCGGCCGGACGTGGTCGAGCGCGTTCGGTGCGGTCACGTGATGTCTCCAGGGATCGTGCGGTCGTTGGCGGCCCGGTCGAGCGGGTCGAGGCTGGCGTCCACCACGGCGGCGGAACGGTTGGCGGTCTGGGCGGCGATCTCGGTGCGTTTCCGGCCGAGCGGCGCGAACGTCGCGACGGCGCAGACGGTGAAGCCGACAGACACGAAGACGACGACCCAGTACCAGTCCACGAAGAGGAACAGCAGGCACCCGAAGGCGACGGTCGCGGTCCACGCGTAGAAGATCAGCACCGCGTGGAAGTGCGAGTGCCCCATGTCGAGCAGGCGGTGGTGCAGGTGCTTCCGGTCGGCCGAGAACGGCGACTTGCCCGCGCTGAGCCGTCGGGTGACCGCGAGACCGAAGTCCAGGATCGGCACGATCAGGATCGCGAACGGCAGCAGGATCGGGATGAACGCCGGCAGCAGCGCCTGGCGTGTCTGCACCGCCGCCGGGTCGATGTTGCCCGTGACCGACACCGCGCTCGTGGCCATCAGGAACCCGACGAGCAGCGCGCCGGCGTCACCCATGAAGAGCTTGGCGGGGTGCCAGTTCAGGATGAGGAAGCCGAAACAGGCCCCGACGAGCACCGCGGTGAGCAGCGACGGCAGGTTGAAGAAGAACTCGGTCTGCACGACCACGCGGTTGATGAAGAACGTGTAGAGGAAGAAGACCCCGCCGGCGATGATCGCGACGCCGGCCACCAGGCCGTCGAGCCCGTCGATGAAGTTCACCGCGTTCATCACGAGCACCACCGCCAGCACGGTGAAGATCAGGCTCATGTACGACGAGCCGACGCCCAGCGTGTTGCCGATGGGCAGCGAGACGATCGCGACGCCCTGCCAGGCGAGGATGCCCGCCGCGATGATCTGCCCGGCGAGCTTCGTCATCCAGTCGAGGTCCCAGATGTCGTCCGCGACGCCGAGGACCACGATGATGGTCGCTCCCCCGAGCACCGCGAGCACGCGGCCGGGTTCGGAGAACACGAGCCGGAAGTAGTCGGTCCCCGCTATCGACGGGAACAGGAACCAGGCCGCGAGCAGCGAGACGATGACGCCGATGTACATCGCGATGCCGCCGAGCCGCGGCGTCGGGGTGCGGTGCACGTCCCGCTCGCGGACCTGCGGGTACCACTTGTACTTCAGCCCGAGCTTCCAGACGATCAGGCTCATCACGAAGCTCACGACCGCGGCGATGGCCCCGGCGAGCAGGTAGTACTTCATGTGACGAGGTCGGCTCCGACGACCCGGATGATCTCCTCGTCGGGGATCACCCCGTGCCGGACGATGCGGAGCTTGCCGCCGTCCGACAGCCCGGTGGCGTCGACGATGGTCGACCCGGTGCTGGCCTCGAAGCCGTCGTGCACCTCGACGGGTCCGCCGTCCAGGTAGATCGCGACGCTGTCACCGAGCATGCGCTCGGCGTCGTCGACGTCCATCGCGGCCGGGTCGCCCGTGGAGTTCGCGGACGAGACCGCGAGGGGCCCGACCTCCTGCAACAGCTCGAGGGCGATCCGCGAGTCCGGCATCCGCAGCGCGACCGTGCCACGCGTCTCGCCGAGGTCCCAGTCGAGCGACGGCTGTGCGTGCAGGATGACGGTCAGCCCGCCCGGCCAGAACTCGGCCACCAGGTCGCGCACCGGCTGCGGGACCTCGCTGGCGAGGGCGTCGAGCGTGGGCGGACCGGGGATGAGCACGGGCGGCGGCGACTGCCGCGTGCGGCCCTTCGCGTCGAGCAGCCGCTGCACGGCCGTCGCGCTGAAGGCGTCCGCGGCGAGGCCGTAGACGGTGTCGGTGGGGACCACGACGAGCTCTCCGCGTCCGAGGGCGGCACGTGCGAGCCGCATCCCGGTCAGGAGCCCGTCGGAGTCGGTGCAGTCGTATCGGGATGCCATGACTCGACGATGATAGTGCGACAGAATGGTGGACATCGTGAACGAGACGCCCGCACCCCCGCTCCTGTTCCTCTTCGACATGGACGACGTCCTGGTCCGGTACGACTGGCAGGTGCGCATGGCCGCACTCTCCGAGTTCACCGGACACGAGTTCCAGGAGCTCCGTCGCCGCTGGTGGGACTGCGGCCACGAGATGCGTGCCGAGGCCGGTGGGTTCGCCGACGGCGACGAGTACCTGGCCGCGTTCGAGCGTGCGATGGAGTGCGACGTCCCCGAGGCCGAATGGGCCCGGATCCGCGGCGCGGCCATGACCGAGCTGCCGGAACGCATCGAGGCGGTCCGGATCGCGAGCGAGCACGGGCGTGTCGGGCTGCTCACGAACAACGGTCCGCTCGCCGGCCGCTGGATCCACGAGTGGGCACCGTCCCTGCCCGAGGTCTTCGGCGAGCACCTGGACACGTCGAGCAACTTCGGTGCCCGGAAGCCCGAGCCCGAGGTCTTCCAGCGTGCGGTCGCGCACCACGGGGTCCCCGCGGAGCGCACGTTCTTCGCCGATGACATGCCCGAGAACGTGGCGGGCGCCCGGAGCGTCGGCATCCACGCGGTCCTGGTCGAGCACGACACCGACCTGCGCGAGCACGTCCGCGCCTTCGTCGCGGCACAGCAGCGCGAGGCCTCCCCCGTCGCGTAGCCCGCCACGCCCGCTCCTTCCCAGCGCGGTCGCGCTGGAAAGCAAGAACGGGCACACCTGGTCATCTCGAACAACCCGGTACGCCCGATCCCACCAGGTACGCCCGGATCCCCCCGGCACACGCACGCACGGCCGAGCGACGGGAGGCCCGCCCCACGCCCGCCACGCCCGCTCCTTCCCATCGCGGTCGCGCTGGAAAGCAAGAACGGGCACACCTGGTCATTCCGAACAGCCCGGTACGCCCGATCCCGCCCGGTACGCCCGGATCCCCCCGGCACACGCACGCACGGCCGAGCGACGGGAGGCCCGCCTCACGCCCGCCACGCCCGCTCCTTCCCATCGCGGTCGCGCTGGAAAGCAAGAACGGGCATACCTGGCCTTCTCGAACAGCCCGGTACGCCCGATCCCACCAGGTACGCCCGGATCCACCCGGCACGCGCGGATCCACCCGGCACACGCACGCGCGGCCGAGCGACGGGAGGCCCGCCCCCGCGCTCAGCGCGTCGCGGTGGTCGTGCGGTCGCGCCCCGTCAGGTCGACGTGCGTCTCCGGGGTGCGGAACCCCCGGCGCGCCAGGACCTGGCGGACGCCGGCGCCCTGCGGCTCGGCGTGCTCGACGACCAGGACTCCCCCGGGCACCAGCAACCGCCAGGCGGTCTCGGCGAGTGCCCGGACGGCGTCGAGGCCGTCCGGCCCGCCGTAGAGCGCCATCGCCGGGTCGTGGTCGCGGACCTCGGGGTCGATCGGGATCGCGTCGTCCGGCACGTACGGCGGGTTCGACACGACGACGGACACCGTGCCGTCGAGTTCCGGCAGTGCGTCGGCGAGGTCGCCCTCGACGAGTCGGACCGTCCCGCCGTGGGCGTCGACGTTGCGCCGGGTCCAGGGCAGGGCCTCTGCTGACCGTTCGACGGCGTAGACCACGGCGTTCGGCACCTCGGTGTCCATCGCGATCGCGATCGCACCGCTGCCGGAGCCCAGGTCCACGGCGATCGGCTCGGGGACCGCGGTCGCCCGCAGCGCGTCGATGCCGAACTGCACGACGCCCTCGGTCTCCGGACGGGGTACGAACACGCCCGGTCCGACGGCCAGGGTGAGCGCGCGGAAGTACGCCTGCCCGGTGATGTGCTGGAGCGGCTCACGGGTGGCCCGGCGGGCGACGGCGTGCCGGAAGCGCTCGACGTGCTCCGGCGCGATGCCGCCACCGATGAGCGCACGGGCCTGGACGGCACCGCGCGAGGTGTCGGTCGCCCACGCGAGCAGCAGCTCGGCGTCGACCCGGGGCGTGGGGACGCCGACGGCGACGAGCGCCGCGGTCGCCTGCTCGAGCAGGCGATCCGCGGCGTACGTGAGGGGCGTGTCGGCGGTGATCCGGGCCTCCAGGCTGGGTGTGCGGTTACGCGTCCTGGTCGCCGATGGCGGCCAGACGTGCCTCTTCGTCCGCCTGGATGGCGGACTGGATGACGGGCTCGAGGGCACCGTTCATCACACGGTCGAGGTCGTACGCCTTGTAGCCGGTGCGGTGGTCCGCGATCCGGTTCTCCGGGAAGTTGTACGTGCGGATGCGCTCCGAACGGTCCATCCCGCGGATCTGCGACTTTCGCGCGTCCGAAGCGATCGCGTCGAGCTCCTCCTGCTGGCGCGCGAGGATGCGTGCGCGGAGCACCCGCATGCCGGCCTCGCGGTTCTGCAGCTGCGACTTCTCGTTCTGCATCGCCACCGTGATGCCCGTGGGCAGGTGGGTGATGCGGACCGCGGAGTCCGTCGTGTTGACGGACTGTCCGCCCGGGCCGGAGGACCGGTAAACGTCGATCTTGAGGTCGTTCTGGTTGATCTGGACCTCTTCGGGCTCGTCCACCTCGGGGAACACCAGCACGCCGGTGGTCGAGGTGTGGATGCGCCCCTGCGACTCGGTCTGCGGCACACGCTGGACGCGGTGCACACCGCCCTCGTACTTCAGGTGGGCCCAGACGCCCTGGGACGGATCGGTCGTGTTCGACTTGATCGCGACCTGGACGTCCTTGTAGCCACCCAGGTCGGACTCGGTGCGCTCGAGGAGCTCCACCTTCCAGCCCTTGGTCTCCGCGTAGTGCGAGTACATGCGCAGCAGATCGGCCGCGAACAGCGCCGATTCCTCGCCGCCTTCCCCGCCCTTGATCTCCATGATCACGTCACGGCCGTCGTCGGGGTCACGCGGGATCAGCAGCC
Source organism: Curtobacterium sp. MCPF17_051 (assembly GCF_003234595.1). Classification (NCBI taxonomy): domain Bacteria; kingdom Bacillati; phylum Actinomycetota; class Actinomycetes; order Micrococcales; family Microbacteriaceae; genus Curtobacterium; species Curtobacterium sp. MCPF17_051. The sequence continues at coordinate 22,807 of NZ_QKSE01000004.1, forward strand.
GGCGGAGACGCTCCTGGCGTTCCGACAGCTGCTCCTCGAGCCCGGGGACCTCGTCCGCGAACGCCGAGTCCTCACGCGCGAGTTCCTGGGCGGCGGCGAGGTCGTCCCCCGCCGCCTGCCAGGCCTCGTACGCGGACTTGATCTGGTTGAGCTCGGCGTACCGCCGGTTCACCTTCTTCGCCCGGGCCGCATCGGCGTGGAGCGCGGGGTCCGACAGCTGCTGCGTCAGGTCCTCGTGTTCCGCCAGCAGCCCTGCCACCGACTCGAACACGCGTTACTCCTGGTGACCGTTGTGGTGGGCGCCGGTCGTGGGGACCGACTTCTGCACCTGCACCAGGAACTCGACGTTCGACTGCGTCTCCTTGAGGTTCCGCAGCACGATCTCGAGGGCCTGCTGCGGGTCGAGCCCGGCGAGGGCCCGGCGCAGACGCCAGGTGATCTTGACCTCGTCGGCGGAGAGCAGCTGCTCCTCGCGACGGGTGCCCGAGGCGTTCACGTCGACGGCGGGGAAGATCCGCTTGTCGGCGAGGTGACGGTTCAGGCGGAGCTCCATGTTGCCGGTGCCCTTGAACTCCTCGAAGATGACCTCGTCCATCTTGGAGCCGGTCTCGACGAGCGCGGTCGCGAGGATGGTCAGCGAGCCGCCGTCCTCGATGTTGCGCGCGGCACCGAAGAAGCGCTTCGGCGGGTACAGCGCCGCCGAGTCGACGCCACCGGACAGCACGCGGCCCGACGGCGGGGTCGACAGGTTGTACGCACGGCCCAGACGGGTGATCGAGTCGAGCAGCAGCACGACGTCGTGGCCCAGCTCCACCAGGCGCTTCGCACGCTCGATGGCGAGCTCGGCGACGGTGGTGTGGTCCTCGGCGGGACGGTCGAAGGTCGAGGCGATGACCTCGCCCTTCACCGTGCGCTGCATGTCGGTGACCTCTTCGGGCCGCTCGTCGACGAGGACGACCATCAGGTGCGCCTCGGGGTTGTTCTTGGCGACGGCGTTCGCGATGGCCTGCAGCACGACTGTCTTGCCGGCCTTCGGCGGGGACACGATGAGACCGCGCTGGCCCTTGCCGATCGGCGACACGAGGTCGATGATGCGGGTCGACAGCTTGCCCGGCTCCGTCTCGAGGCGCAGGCGCTCGTTCGGGTACAGCGGGGTCAGGTCGTTGAAGTCGACGCGGGCCGCGGCCTCGTCGGCGGACTGGCCGTTGATCGACTCGACGGCGACGAGCGCGTTGTACTTCTGGCGGCTCTGCTGCTCGCCGTCACGCGGCTGCTTGATCGAACCGACGACGGCGTCGCCCTTGCGCAGGTGGTACTTCTTCACCTGGCCGAGGGAGACGTAGACGTCGCTCGGGCCCGGCAGGTAACCGGTGGTGCGGACGAACGCGTAGTTGTCGAGGACGTCGAGGATGCCCGCGATCGGGATCAGGACGTCGTCCTCGGTGACCTCGGGCTCGAAGTCGTCGTTCTGGCCGCCACGGCCGCGCTTGCGGTCGCGCTGGCGACGGCTGCGGCCGCTCTCGGCCTCGTCGGCGTGCTGTTGCTGCTGCTGCTTCTGCTGACCGCTGGTCTGCTGCTTCTGCTGACCGGCGTTCTGCTGCTGCTTCTGGTCGGCCTTGTCGTCCTGCTTGGCCTCGGCCTGCTTCGGCTGGTCGTTCTGCTTCTGGCCGCCGTTCTGCTGGCCGTTCTGCTGGCCGTTCTGCTGCTCGCCGCCGTTCTGCTTCGGCTGGTTCTGCTGGTCGGCGCCGTTCTGCTTCTGCTGGCCGGCGTTCTGGCCGCCGTTCTGGCCGCCGCTCTGCTGGTCGGCGCCGTTCTGCTGCTCGCCGTTCTCGGCGTTCTGCCCACGGCCACGACCGCGACCACGGCTGCGACGACCGCGACGCGAGCCGCCCTCGCCCTGCTCGGAGTTCTGGTCGCCCTGGTCGTTCTGGTCGCCGGACTCGTTCTGGTCCTGGTCGGCCTGGACGGCGGACGTCGGGGCCTGCTGGCCCTGCTGGCCCGCCTGGCTCGGCTGCTCGGCCTCGGCGGGCGTCGACGCCTGCTGGCCCTGCTCGGTGCCACGCTGGTCGGTGCCACGCTGCTCGGCGTTCCGCTGGCCACGGCCACGGCGCTGCGAGCCGGACTGCGCGGCCTCCTGGGCGTCCTTCTCGGCGCGGACCTGGTCGAGCCCGGCGAGGAGGTCCTCGGTGCCGGTCTGGCCGTGGTTGGTGTGCTCGGCGGCCGAGGTGGGCGCAGCGTTCACGGTGCCACCGGACGACGCGCGGCGCGAACGACGGGCACGGCTCGGGGCTGCTGACTCGGCGGGTGCCTCGGAGTCGGCGACGGGCGCCTCGGCAGCCGGCTGCGCGGGGGTCTCGGCGGGCTCCGACAGGGTCGGCTGCTCGGTGGCGGCCGGCTCGGCGGGGGTCTCGGCGACGACGGCGGCGGCCGGGGCGGCCGGCGTCTCGTCGACGGGACGCTTGTCCTCGATGGAGGCGATCAGGTCGCCCTTGCGGAGCTTGGAGAGCCCGGTGATGCCGAGCGAGGAGGCGATGCGCTGGAGCTCCGGGAGACGGAGGGCACGCAGGTCGCTGGGGATCTCCACCTGGGCGGAGTTGTTGTCGGTCAAGGTCGGTGTTTCCTTTCGAACCGCAGAACGCGGAGAGTTTCCACCGTCCCGGATGCAGGGTGAGCATCGACCGCCGTTCAGACGACGGATCGGGATTCGGTGATCAGAAAGAGATGCACACTCGCGCACCGGACCCTGCGACGTCGCAGGAGCTGTCCTGAGGACGAGCGATCCGTACGGTTACGCGGGTTCGGCTTCGAGCGCCGAGTGCGCTGCCACTGTAGCACCACCGAGATCGACGGCCAGCATGAGCGGCCGCCAGTCGGATTCGGCGTGTCGCTGCACCAGTTCGGCGGCGGTCAGGCGCTGTGCCGGGTCGCTGCCGAGGACGAGCAGGCTCGGCCCGGCACCGGAGACCACCGCGGCGAGGCCGTGCTGTCGGAGCAACCGGATCAGGGCGTCGGTCTCGGGCATGGCGCTGGCACGGTACGCCTGGTGCAGACGGTCCTCGGTCGCGGCGAGCAGCAGCTCGGGGCTCTGGATGAGCGCGGCGACGAGCAGCGCCGAGCGGGAGACGTTGAACGCGGCGTCGGCGTGCGGGACCTGCTCGGGCTGCAGGGAGCGCGCGAGCTTGGTCGAGAGCGTCGAGGTCGGCACGAACACCACCGGGGCGACACCGCGGTGCACCAGGAGCCGCTTGTAGGCCGGGCCCTCAGCGGTCATCCACGCGATCGTCAGGCCGCCGAAGAGCGCCGGCGCGACGTTGTCCGGGTGGCCCTCCATCTCGGTGGCCAGGGTCAGGAGCGTCGAGGCGTCGAGGTCGACGATGCCCTCGAGCAGCCCGCGGGCAGCCATGAGCCCCGCGACGATCGCCGCGGCGGACGAACCGAGGCCGCGGCCGTGCGGGATCGCGTTCGTGGCGTGCAGCTCGAGACCGGGCTGGTCGACACCGGCGTGCTCCAGGCCGCGACGGACCGCACGGACGACGAGGTTCGTGTCGTCCGTGGCGACCTCACCGGCACCGACGCCCTCGACCGTGACGGTCGCGCCGGGTTCGCGGCGGACGCGCACCACGACCTCGTCGTAGAGCGAGAGCGCGAGGCCGAGCGAGTCGAAGCCGGGGCCGAGGTTCGCCGACGTGGCCGGCACCCGGACGCGCACCGCCGATCCGGTCGGCAGCGCACGGACCGCCCGTCCGGCCGATACAGCGCTGCGGGCGGTCATGCCCTCACCCGGTCCGGACGAGCGGTCGGAGATCACTGCTCGCTGACCAGACCGAGCACGTCGGCGATCGACTTCGTGTCGACCGGCACGCTCGTCGGGGTGACCTCGCCGCCGTCCGGCGTGCGGAGGGCCCACTGCGGGTCCTTCAGGCCGTGGCCCGTGACCGTGATGACGACCTTCGCGCCCTTCGGCACGACGCCGGCGTCGGCACGCTCGAGCAGCCCGGCGACACCGATGGCCGACGCGGGCTCGACGAAGACGCCGACCTCGGCCGACAGGATGCGGTGTGCCGCGAGGATGGCCTCGTCGGTGATGGCACCGAAGTAGCCGTCGGTCTCCCGCTGCGCCTCGAGCGCGAACTGCCACGAGGCCGGGTTGCCGATGCGGATCGCCGACGCGATGGTGTCGGGGTGCCGGACGACCTCGCCGTGCACGATCGGGGCGGAACCGGCGGCCTGGAACCCGAACATGCGGGGCAGCTTGGTGCTGCGGCCGGCGGCGACGTCCTCGCGGTAGCCGCGCGAGTACGCGGTGTAGTTGCCCGCGTTGCCGACGGGCAGGAAGTGGAAGTCCGGTGCGTCACCGAGGACGTCGACGACCTCGAACGCGGCGGTCTTCTGCCCCTCGATGCGGTCGTTGTTGACGGAGTTGACGAGGTGCACCGGGTAGTTCGCCGCCAGGTCGCGGGCGATGTCGAGGCAGTCGTCGAAGTTGCCCTGCACCTGCAGCAGCTGGGCGTCGTGGGCGACGGCCTGGCTGAGCTTGCCCATGGCGATCTTGCCCTCGGGCACGAGCACCGCGGCGGTGATGCCGGCGTGCGTGGCGTACGCGGCGGCCGAGGCGCTGGTGTTGCCGGTCGAGGCGCAGATGACGGCCTTCGCGCCGTGCTCGACGGCCTTCGAGATCGCCATCGTCATGCCGCGGTCCTTGAACGACCCCGTCGGGTTCATGCCCTCGAACTTCACGTAGACCTCGGCGCCGGTGCGCTCGGAGAGCCGACGAGCCGGGATGAGCGGCGTGCCGCCCTCACCGAGCGTGACGATGGGCGTCGCCTCGGTCACGTCGAGTCGGTCGGCGTACTCGCGCAGGACTCCCTGCCACTGGTGGGCCATCAGGCTTCTCTCTCTGTCCGGTGGGGTGGATCTGGTGGTGGTCGGCTCGGTGAGCCTGCTGGTCGGCCTGGAGGCCCGTGGTCGCGTCAGCGACCGACGACGCGCAGGACGCTGGTGACGTCCAGGACGACGTCCTCGCCACGGAGGGCGACGACGGTGTCCGCCAGGTCGGCCTCACGCGCCAGGTGGGTGCCGATGACGAGCGTCGCGGTCCCCTCGGCTGCGCCGGTGGTGGTCTGCTCGACCGTCTCGACACTGACGCCGTGCTTCGCGAGCACGCCGGCGACGGTCGACAGCACGCCGGGGGCGTCCGTGACGTGCAGGGTGATCTGGTAGCTCGTGCGGACGGTGCCGATCGGGAACACCGGCAGCTCGGACTGCGTCGACTCGGCGACCCCCGGACCGCCGATGACGTGCCGACGGGCCGCGGAGACCAGGTCGCCGAGGACCGCCGAGGCCGTCTCGACGCCACCGGCACCCGCGCCGTAGAACATCAGGTCGCCGGCGGCCTCGGCCTCGACGAACACGGCGTTCTTCGCACCGTGCACGCTCGCGAGCGGGTGCGACTCGGGCACGAGGGCCGGGTAGACGCGGGCGCTGACGCCCTCGCGGCCGTCCTCGTCGGTCAGACGCTCCGCGGTCGCCAGGATCTTCACGACGTAGCCGGCCTTGCGGGCGGCGCGGACCTGGTCGATCGTGACGTGGGTGATGCCCTCGCGGTGCACGGCGGCGAGCGGCACCGAGGTGTGGAACGCCAGCGAGGCCAGGATCGCGGCCTTCTGCGCGGCGTCGTAGCCCTCGACGTCTGCGGTCGGGTCGGCCTCGGCGTACCCGAGCTCCGTCGCGGTGGCCAGGGCGTCCTCGAACGTGGATCCCTTGCGGTCCATCAGGTCGAGGATGAAGTTCGTGGTGCCGTTGACGATGCCCATGATCCGGACGATGCGGTCACCGGCGAGCGAGTCGTGCAGCGGACGGATGATCGGGATCGCCCCGGCCACGGCGGCCTCGTAGTAGAGCTGCGCGCCGACCTGCTCGGCCGCGGCGAAGAGCTCCGGGCCGTGGGTCGCGAGCAGCGCCTTGTTGCCGGTGACGACGTCCGCGCCCGACTGCAGGGCCTGGAGCACGAGGGTGCGCGCCGGCTCGATGCCGCCGATGAGCTCGACGACGATGTCCGCGCCGAGGATGAGCGATGCAGCGTCCGTGGTGAAGAGCTCCGCCGGCAGGTCGACGTCGCGCTGGGCGTCCACGTCGCGCACGGCGATCCCGACGAGCTCCAGCCCGGCACCGGCGCGCGAGGCCAGCTCGTCGCCGTGCTCGAGGAGCAGTCGCGCGACCTGGGAACCGACCGAGCCGGCCCCGAGCAGCGCGACACGGACGTTGCGGTATTCGATCATCTGGTAGCGGTTCCTGTCGGTGGGGGCGCGCCCTGCGGGGTGGGCGGACCCGGTCGGGTCGGGGGTCAGCGGCCGGTGCCGTCGGCGGGCACGGCGGTGACCCCGGTGTCACGGGCGAGGAGGTCGTCGATCGTCTCGCCCCGCACGAGGATACGGGCTGCACCGTCCGCGACGGCGACGACCGGCGGGCGGCCCACGTGGTTGTAGTTGCTCGACAGCGCCCAGCAGTAGGCACCCGTGGCCGCGACGGCCAGCAGGTCGCCGCGCTGCACGTCGCCGGGCAGGTACTCGTCGTTCACCACGACGTCGCCGCTCTCGCAGTGCTTGCCGACGACGCGGCTCAGCACCGCGGGGGCGTCGGAGGTGCGGGCGAGCCGGGCCGTGTAGTCGGCGCCGTACAGGGCGGGACGGATGTTGTCGCTCATCCCGCCGTCGACCGAGACGTACGTGCGGGTCGCGCTGCCGCCGTCGTCGGTCTCGAGCGTGACGGGCTTGATCGTGCCGACGCGGTAGAGCGTCACCCCGGGCGGGCCGATGATGTAGCGGCCCGGCTCGACGGCGATGTCCGGCACCGGGATGCCGCGCTCGGTGCAGGCCTCGCCGATGATCGTGGCCAGTGCGTCGGCGACGTCCTCGGGGGCGAAGGCCGAGTCGGCCTCGGTGTAGTCGATGCCCCAGCCGCCGCCGAGGTTGAGCTCGGGCACCGGACCGGAGGCCACGAGCGTCGCGTGCACGTCCATGAGCCGGCGTGCGGCCTCGCGGAAGCCGGCGTCGTCGAAGATCTGCGAACCGATGTGCGAGTGCAGCCCGACGAAGGCGAGCGAGGGCTCGGCGCGGACGGCTGCCGCGGCCTCGACGGCCTCGGACAGCGGGATGCCGAACTTCTGGTCCTCACGAGCGGTCGCCAGGTACTCGTGGGTGGACGCGTGCACGCCGGTGTTGATCCGGATGCGGACACGCTGCACGACCCCGGCGTCGGCAGCGGCACGGGCGACGCGCTGCACCTCTTCGTGGCTGTCGAGCACGATCGTGCCGATGCCGACCTCGACCGCGCGAGCGATCTCGGCGTCGGACTTGTCGTTGCCGTGGAAGCCGAGCCGGCCGGGGTCGATGCCGCCGGCCAGGGCGACCGCGAGCTCGCCGGCGGTGCAGACGTCGACGCGCAGGTCGGCCTCGGCCATCCACGCGACGACCTGCGTCGTCAGGAAGGCCTTGCCGGCGTAGTAGACGTGCGCGTGGCTGCCGATCCGCTCGAACGCCTCGGCGAACGCGTTCCGCACGCGGACGGCGCGCGATTGGACGTCACGCTCGTCGACGACGTACAGGGGCGTGCCGAACTGCGCGACCAGGTCGGTCGCGCTGATGCCGCCGATCGCCAGGGTGCCGTCGTCGGTCCGCGTCGCGGACGCGGGCCAGATGCGGTCCACCAGTTCGGAGGCGTCCGTCGGGAACCGCAGCCGCGGCGGTGCAAGGGGGTTCTCGCTCACGGGACCCGATCCTACCGACGCGAGCCGATCCTCCAGGCCGCGTTACGCACCCGTCCGCTCAGTCGCAGCTGCCGACGGTCCGCAGGCCGTCCTCGTTGAGCGGCAGCGCGTCCGCGGTGATCCGGACCGTGGCGTCCGACCTCGACACGTCGAGTGAGCGCACCCGCAGCGCCTCGGGCAGGAACTGCGCGGTGCAGACCTGTACCGGGACGCCGGTGACGCCCGGGATCGAGTCGACCTTGAGGCCGAGGTCGGAGTTCGTGATCCGGACGCTCTCCGGGGTGATGGTGATGCCGCGGCCGTCGTCCTGCGCGACGACGGCGCCCTTCGCCGCGTAGGTGATGTCGTAGCCGAGCACCGACGACGAGCCCGTCAGTTCGACGCCGCCGTCGACCAGGTTCAGTCGGTCGAACAGCGGGCTGTACTTCGCCAGGTCCTTGACGCTCGACGACGCCAGGGTGACCGTGCCGTCCACGTCGCGGACGTCGCCCTCGCCGTCCACGGGGACGTCCTGCGCGGTGACGTCGGCGGCGAGCGGGATGCCGTCGACCGTGAGCTTCGCCGAGGAGATCTCGACGCGGTCGAGCGTGCCGCTGATGAGCTGCGGGATGACGATGCCCTCGGCGTGGGCGTCGACCTCGCCGGTCGTGCCGTCCGGCAGCGACTGCTCGACCTGCTGGGCGATGATCCGGTCGACGACGCCGCGCAGCACGAACTCGGCGATCACGACGAGGGCGGCGAGCACGACGACGACCACGAGCAGGACGACGGGCCAGCGGCGGCGCGTGGTGGGACGTTCGGTGGCTGCGGGCATGCGTCCCACCCTGCCAGTCCGGTCTGCGGCCCAGCTGCGGCCCGGCTGCGGGCCGGCTGCGGGCCGGACGCAAAACACCGGTGTTCGCGCTCGACACCGCGGAATGCGGGTGTCCGGTGCGCGAACACCGGTGTCTTGCGGACGGGGCGACCGCTACATGCGGGACGGAGCCGACACGCCGAGCAGGCCGAGACCGTTGCGGACGACCTGCCCGGTGGCGTCGTTCAGCCACAGGCGCGTGCGGTGCAGGTCGGTCACGGGCTCGTCGCCGAGGGGCGTGACACGGCAGGAGTCGTACCAGCGGTGGTACAGGCCGGCGAGCTGCTCGATGTACCGCGCGATGCGGTGCGGCTCGCGCAGCTCGGCGGCGTGCCGGACGACCCGCGGGTACTCGGCGAGGGCCCCGAGGAGGGCGCTCTCGGACTCGTGGGTCAGCAGCGAGGCGTCGAACACCGACCGGTCGACCCCGGCCGCCGCGGCGTTCCGGGCCACCGACTGCGTGCGGGCGTGGGCGTACTGCACGTAGAAGACGGGGTTGTCGTTCGTGCGCTTGGTGAGCAGGTCGAGGTCGATGTCGATCGCGGTGTCGCTGGCGAAGCGGACCAGGGCGTACCGGCCGGCGTCGACACCGACGGCGTCGACGAGGTCCTCCATCGTGACGATGGTGCCGTTGCGCTTCGACATGCGCATCGGCTCGCCGTCCTTGAGCAGGTTGACCATCTGCCCGATCAGGATCTCGAGGTTCTTGCCCGGCTCGTCCCCGAACGCGGCGCACATCGCCATCATCCGGCCGACGTAGCCGTGGTGGTCGGCGCCGAGCATGATCAGGTTCCGCTCGAACCCGCGCTCGCGCTTGTCGAGGTAGTACGCCAGGTCGCCGGCGATGTACGCGGGCTCGCCGTCCGACTTGATGACGACGCGGTCGCGGTCGTCGCCGAAGTCGGTCGTGCGGAGCCACTCGGCACCCTCGGCCTCGTACATCACGCCGGCCGACCGCAGGCGGGCGATGGCACGCTCGACGGCCTTCGACTCGTGCAGCGCGTTCTCGTGGAAGTAGACGTCGAAGTCGACGCCGAAGTCGTGCAGCGACGACTTGATGTCGGCGAACATGAAGTCGACGCCCTCGCGACGGAAGAGCTCCTGCGCCTCGTCGCGCGGCAGGTCGCGGACGTCGACGCCCGGCTCGAGGGTCGCGATGACCCGTGCCGCGATCTCGGCGATGTAGGCGCCGCCGTAGCCGTCCTCGGGCGTGGGCTCACCGAGTGCGCTGGCCACGAGGGAGCGGGCGAACCGGTCGATCTGCGCGCCGTGGTCGTTGAAGTAGTACTCGCGGGTGACGAGTCCGCCCTGCGCCTGGAACACGCGCGCCAGGCTGTCGCCGACCGCGGCCCAGCGGACGCCGCCCATGTGGATCGGGCCGGTGGGGTTGGCGGAGACGAACTCCAGGTTGATCCGGACGCCGTCGTACAGGTCGCCGGTGCCGAAGGACTCGCCGCCGTCCACGATGGTCCGGGCGATCTCACCCGCGGCAGCCGCCTCGAGCGTGATGTTGATGAAGCCGGGGCCGGCGACGTCGACCGAGTCCACGCCGTCGAGCTCGGTCAGCTCGCCGGCGATCTCGGTCGCGAGCTCGCGCGGGTTCGTGCCGAGCCGCTTCGCGAGCTGCATGGCGGCGTTCGAGGCCCAGTCGCCGTGGGCGCGGTTCTTCGGACGCTCGAGCACCACGTGGGACTCCTCGATCGTCACGGTCTCGGACGCGCCTCGGCGCTCGACGATCCCGGTCAGGATCGACAGGTACGCGGCGGAGAGTTCGGCAGGAGTCACGAGGATCGATCCTACCGGGACGCCCAGGTCCGCACCGATCGATGCAGCATCATGTCGGGATGACCCCCCGCAGCCGTGCCCGGGCGCTCACCGTCGCCACCCTCACCACCGCAGCAGCCCTCGTGCTCGCCGGGTGCTCGGGCGGCGGGGACAGCACCCCGTCGGCCACTGCGACCCCGGCGGGCAAGCCGGTGTCGCAGACCTGCGCGGAGCTCCTGCCCGCGAGCGCACTGTCGGTGTACGGGCAGACCTTCGAGCTCGACGACTCCTTCACCCCGGCGAAGGGTTCCCCCGCCGCGACCATCGCGAAGCAGCAGGGTCGCGTGTGCCGGTTCGTCAGCACCGACGCGGACGCCACGGCGATCACGCTCGCGGTCGCCGACCTGCCTGAGAAGTCGCTCACCAACCTGAAGGACGCCCTGTACGAGCGGGGCGGGTCCGTCCCCACCTACCGGGTGGAGGGGTACTTCGCCCTGAGCGGCGACGTCGGCCGCGCGGACGCCTTCGCCGACCCGTACTGGATCACCGCGCAGTCGACCTTGTTCACCGAGCCGGGTGGGGCGCAGCCCGTCGTCGACGCGGTGCGGGCCGCGCTGCAGCCGTCCGCGTCGGCGACGGCCACGCCCGCGGGCTGACGCGGCACTGCGGCCGCGCACCGTGCGGCCTGGAGGCCCGGGGCGGGCCCGCACCGCGCCTCCCGGGCACCCGTCGTGACGTCCACGGCGCGACACGCGCTGTCCAGGAGCACCCGCCGGACCTGCTACGGTTGTTGACACCCCTTGGCCCCCATAGCTCAGGGGATAGAGCACTGCCCTCCGGAGGCAGGGGCGGAGGTTCGAATCCTCCTGGGGGCACTGGAAATCGCCGGCCAAGGTGACGTCTCCGCTCCGCGGAGTCGGCACCGGCCGATGTCGCCTGCGGCGGCCTTCCCCCGTTGAGACTCCTCCGGGTGCGTCGCCGGCCTCGTGGCTGGGTGCTCCTCGACGGTGAGCAGCAGGACGAACCCCGTGCTCCTCGACCGTGAGCAGCAGGACGAACTGCGCGGCGCGCAGCGGGTCCGCCCGGTAGCGTTCGGGCATGACGATGACGTTCCCGGAGCCCGGAGTCCACGCACTGCGGGGCGGACCCGTGCTCCGGTGGGGTGTGATCGGCCCCGGGGAGATCGCGAACGACTTCACGACGACGCTGCACGCGAACTCCGACCAGCGCGTCGTCGCCGTGGGCTCCCGCTCCCCCGAGCGTGCTGCGGCCTTCGCCGCCCGCCACGGCGTGCCCGGCGTGCACGGGTCGTACGAGGCCCTCGTGGCGGACCCCGCCGTCGACGTGGTCTACGTCGCCTCGCCGCACCCGCAGCACCTCGGGCACGCACTGCTCGCGATCGCCGCCGGCAAGCACGTGCTCGTCGAGAAGCCGATGACGACCTCGGCGGCGGACACCCGCACCCTCGCCGACGCCGCACGGGCCGCGGGCGTCCTCGCGATGGAGGCGATGTGGACCCGGTACCTGCCGGGCACCACCGTCGTCGCCCGTCTGCTCGCGGACGGGGTCCTGGGCGACGTCCGGCTCGCGACGGTCGACGTCGGGTGGCCGCACGACCCGGACCCGGCCGACCGGATGTTCGACCCCGCCGCCGGTGGGGGTGCGCTCCTCGACGCCGGTGTGTACGGGCACTGGTTCGCACGGTTCGCCACCGGCGCCGCGGTGACCAGCAGCACGACGGGGGCGGTCTCGGATCGCGGGGTGGACCTCCAGTCCGTCACCGTGTCGACGGCGGAGGGTGGCGCGCAGTCGGTGGTGACCACGTCGATGACGGCGTGGACGCCGGGGCTGGCGGTGATCGCCGGGAGCCGGGCCACGGTCCGGTACACCGACCACTTCGTGTTCCCGGCGTCGTTCGCGGTGCACCACGGGGGCGGGGAGGACCACTGGGAGGAGCCGACGGGGCTGCGTGGTCGGCAGGGACTCGTGTGGCAGGCGGCGGCGCTCGCGCAGTACGTGGCGGACGGCCGCACGGAGTCCCCGGTGCACACGCTGGACGACTCCGTCGGGATCGCGGCGGCGCTCGACGCGGCACGTGCGGCACTCGACCCGACCGGTGCGGCACCGTCCGTTGCGGCACCGTCCGTTCCCGAGCAGGACACCTCAACCCTCTAGGATCACGGGCCGGTCGTCCCGCACGCGACCGGGAAGAGGCCTCGATGACCACCGGCACCGGGAACGCGCAGCTCGAACTCGCCCGCGGCGGCGACGCACCCGCCCCACGGACCCTGTTCGACGTCCTGGCGGCGACCGCGGCGACCCACCCGGACGCGACCGCCCTCGAGGACCCCGGCGGCAGCGTCGACTACGCCGCCCTGCTCGACCTCGTGCGCGCGCAGGCCGACGACCTGGTCCGCCGCGGTGTCCGCCGGGGCGACCGGGTCGGGGTGCGGATCCCCTCCGGTGGGCGTGACCTGTACCTGTCGATCCTCGCCGTGCTCGCCGCCGGAGCCGCGTACGTGCCGGTCGACGCCGACGACCCCGAGGAGCGCGCCACCCTGGTGTTCGGCGAGGCCGGTGTCGTCGGGGTGATCGGCGCGGGCGGTGTCCTGCGCGACCGCGACGGCACAGAGCTGCCGGTGATGGACCCTGCGGCGAGCGCCGAGCTCCCGCGCGAGACCGACGACGCGTGGATCATCTTCACGTCCGGGTCGACCGGGGTGCCGAAGGGTGTGGCGGTCACTCACCGCAGTGCTGCGGCGTTCGTGGACGCCGAGGCTCGGATGTTCCTGCAGGCGGCGCCGATCGGTCCGGGTGACCGGGTGCTGGCTGGTCTGAGCGTGGCGTTCGACGCGTCGTGCGAGGAGATGTGGTTGGCGTGGGGGCACGGTGCCGCGTTGGTGCCGGCGCCCCGGTCGTTGGTGCGGACGGGGGTGGACCTGGGGCCGTGGCTCATCGCGCACACGATCACGGTGGTGTCGACGGTGCCGACGTTGGCGGCGTTGTGGCCGGACGATGCGCTGGAGCAGGTGCGGCTGGTGATCTTCGGTGGTGAGGCGTGCCCCCCGGAGCTGGCGGCGCGCATCGCGAGTCGTGACCGTGAGGTGTGGAACACGTACGGGCCGACCGAGGCGACGGTGGTGGCGTGCGGGTCCCTGCTCGACGGGAGCCAGCCGATCCGGATCGGGTTGCCCCTGGACGGGTGGGACCTGGCGGTCGTCGACGCGTCGGGGGCCCGTGTGGCGCCCGGAGGTGTCGGGGAGCTGGTGATCGGCGGGGTCGGGCTGGGGCGGTACCTGGACCCGGCGAAGGACGCGGAGAAGTACGCGCCGTTCCCGGAGCTCGGGTGGGAGCGGGCGTACCGGAGCGGGGACCTGGTGCGGTACGAGCCCGAGGGGCTGGTGTTCCAGGGGCGTGCGGACGACCAGGTGAAGCTCGGTGGCCGGCGGATCGAGCTCGGGGAAATCGATGCGGCGCTGCAGGCCCTGGACGACGTGGCGGGTGGTGCTGCGGTGGTGCAGCGGACGCCGGCGGGCAACCAGGTGCTGGTCGGGTACGTGGCTCCGGTGGCCGGTGCGACGGTGGACGTGGCTGCGGCGAACGCGCGGTTGCGGCAGGAGCTGCCGGCGGCGCTGGTGCCGTTGGTGGCCGTGGTGGAGTCGCTGCCGACGCGGACGTCGGGGAAGGTCGACCGTGCGGCGCTGCCGTGGCCGTTGCCGGGGGCCTCGGACGCCGCGATGCTGCCGGACACGGTGGCGTGGATCGCCGAGCGGTGGTCGGCGATCCTCGGGGTACCGGTGGCGAGCGTGGACGACGACTTCTTCGCGCACGGCGGTGGGTCGTTGACGGCGGCGCAGCTGGTGTCCGCCATCCGGGAGCGGTTCCCGACGACGACGGTGGCGGACGTGTACGACCACCCGCGGATCGGGGCGTTGGCGGCGGCGCTGGACGAGTCCGGCCCGGTGGCGGCATCGTCGCGCGACGTGTCTCCGGTGCGCCCGGCGACGGGGCTGCTGATGACGTTGCTCGGGCTGCCGGTGCAGGTGCTCCGGGGGTTGCGGGTGCTGACGTGGACGGCCCTGGTGGCTGCGGTGCTGCACGCGACGACGTTGCCGTTCCTGCCGGTGCTGCCCTGGCCGGTGCTGGTGCTGGTGCTCCTGGTGTTCGTGACGCCGATCGGCAAGATGGCGCTGACGGTGGTGCTGTCGCGGCTGCTGCTCGCCGGGGTCCGGCCGGGGGCGTACCCCCGTGGTGGTTCGGTGCACCTGCGGGTGTGGCTGGCCGAGCGCATCGCCGAGGCGGTCGACGGCCCCTCGACCGCGGGTGCCCCGTGGATCAGCTACTACGCCCGGGCGCTCGGTGCGCGGATCGGCAGGGACGTCGACCTGCACACGCTGCCGCCGGTGACGGGGATGCTCACGATCGGCAAGCGTGCGTCGATCGAGCCCGAGGTCGACCTGGCCGGGCACTGGCTGGACGGCGACGTGTTCCACCTGGGGCACGTCCGTGTCGACGAGGACGCCGTGGTGCGCAGCCGGACGACGCTGCTGCCGGGGGCGCACGTCGGCGCGGGTGCCGAGATCACCGCGGGTTCCGCCGTCGGCGGCCCGGTGCCCGCGGGCGAACGCTGGGCGGGAGCGCCGGCGGAGCGCACCGGGTCGGCTCGTGACGACCGGGAGGCCCGTCCCGCGACCCGTCGGCGCTGGCTGCTCGCGTACGGGGCCGGGTCCCTGGCCGTTGCCGGGTTGCCGGTCGTCGGTGTCGCGGTCGGACTGCTGGTCGCCCTCGCCCTGGTCGGGCGGGCGTCGACCCTGGGCGACGCGGTGCTCCGTGCGCTGGTGACGGTCCCCCTGGTGACGGTCGTCGCCGGTGCGGTGTACGCGCTGCTCGTGGTGGTCGCGGTGCGGCTGCTCGGCATCGGCCTGCACGAGGGGCGGCACCCGGTGCGCTCCCGGATCGGCTGGCAGGTGTGGTCGACCGAGCGGGTGCTCGACGCGGCGCGCACCCTGTTGTTCCCGCTGTACGCCTCGCTCGTGACGCCGGTGTGGCTGCGGCTGCTCGGTGCCCGGGTCGGTCGGGACACCGAGATCTCGACGGTGCTGCTCATCCCGGCGTTGACGCAGATCGCGTCGGGGGCGTTCCTGGCCGACGACACGATGGTGGCCACGTACGAGCTCGGCGGCGGTCGGGTGCGGATCGGTCGCTCGAAGGTCGGCCGGCGGGCGTTCCTCGGCAACAGCGGGATGACGGGTGCCGGACGCTCGGTGCCGCGCGAGGCACTGGTGGCGGTGCTGTCCGCGGTGCCGAAGAAGGCCAAGCGCGGGTCGTCGTGGCTCGGGTCGCCCCCGGTGCGGCTGCGGCGTGCGGCGACGGAGTTCGACGAGGCGCGCACGTTCCGTCCGTCCGGGCGGCTCAAGGTCGCCCGCGGCTGCTGGGAGCTGCTGCGCCTGGTCGCCCCGATGGTCTCCGCCGCCATCGCGCTCGGCGTGGCCGGAGCACTGCTGGCGCTGTGGTCGGCCGTCGGGATCGGGTGGACGGTGCTGCTCGCCGGGCCGGTGCTCATCGCCGCCGGTGCCGTCGCCGCCGTGGTGTCGACGATCGCGAAGTGGGCGTTCGTCGGCCGGATCACCGCTCGGGAGCACCCGCTGTGGTCGTCGTTCGTCTGGCGCAACGAGGTGCAGGACACCTTCGTCGAGACCGTCGCGCGCCCCTGGTTCGCCGAGCAGGCCACCGGCACCCCCGCGCTGGCCGTCTGGCTGCGGAGCCTCGGTGCGACGATCGGCCGCGGCACCTGGCTCGAGACCTACTGGCTGCCCGAGGCCGACCTGGTCACCATCGGCTCCGGGGCATCGGTGGCGCGGGGGACGGTCGTGCAGACGCACCTGTTCCACGACCGCGTGATGCAGCTCGACACCGTCCGACTCGACGCGGGTGCCACGCTCGGGCCGCACAGCGTGGTCCTCCCAGCGGCCGGCATCGGTGCCGGGGCGACGGTCGGGCCGTCCTCGCTCGTCATGCGCGGTGAGCAGGTACCGACGGGCTCCCGCTGGTCCGGCAACCCGATCGCTCCGTGGACATCGGCCGCACTGTCGGTGACAGCCCCACCGACGCCATGAGGTTGACTGTCCCCGTGCCCTCCGATCCCGCCGCAGACCCGTACACCCCGCACAGCGGCGACCGACGGTGGAGCGCCGAGCACTACGAGCTCCGTCTCGACTACCGCGTCGCCACGAACCGCCTGGACGGCACCGCCACGATCACCGCGCGCGCCCTCGAGCCCCTCGACAGGGTCGTGATCGACCTGCACGGGCTCACGGTCGACCGGGTCGACGTCGACGGACGCCGGGCCAAGAAGGTCTCGACCGCGACGCACAAGGTGACGGTCACCCCGGCCGACCCCATCGCCGCCGACACCGTGTTCTCCGTGCACCTGCGGTACCGCGGCACCCCGCACCCCGTGCGGAGCGCGTGGGGGCAGCTCGGTTGGGAAGAACTGTCCGACGGCGTCATCGTCGCCGCGCAGCCCACGGGAGCGCCGTCGTGGTTCCCGTGCAACGACCGACCCGACGACAAGGCCACGTACCGGATCGAGATCGCGGCCGAGGCGGCGTACGACGTCCTGGCGAACGGGGAGCTGCTCGCCAAGGAGCGCGACCGCGTCGGCACCCGCTGGACCTACGCCACCACCGAGCCGATGGCGACCTACCTGGCGACCGTGCAGATCGGCCGGTACCGCACCACGAAGGTGCGCACGAGCGGGGTCCCCGTCACGCTGCACCACCCCGCCGACCTCGCCGCCGCCGCGAAGACCGACTTCGGCCAGGTGCCGGAGATGCTCGCGCTGTTCGGTGACCGGTTCGGCCCGTACCCGTTCGCGGCGTACGGCGTCGTGGTGACCGACGACGACCTCGAGATCCCGCTCGAGGCCCACGGCCTGGCGGTGTTCGGCCGGAACCACGTCGACGGCGAGCACGGCACCGACCGCCTCATCGCCCACGAGCTCGCCCACCAGTGGTTCGGCAACTCCGTCACGGTCACCCGGTGGCAGGACATCTGGCTGCACGAGGGGTTCGCCTGCTACGCCGAGTGGCTGTGGTCCGAGGACCGCGGCGACGACACCGCCGACCAGCTGGCCGAACGGTACCGGCAGGGACTGCTCGAGCAGCCGGAGGACCTGGTGGTCGGTGACCCGGGCGCGAAGGACATGTTCGACGACCGTGTCTACAAGCGCGGTGCCCTCGCCCTGCACGCCGTCCGCCGCACGATCGGCGACGACGCCTTCTTCACCGGGCTACGGAGCATCACCGAGCGGCACCGGCACGGATCCGTCACCGTGCCCGACGTGCTCGGTGCGTTCGCGGACGCCACCGGCCGCTCCGTCGCGGACGTCCGTGCGGTGACCGGGCCCTGGATCGACGAGGCGTCGGTGCCGGCACTGCCCGCGCCGCGCGGACGGTAGCAGGCTCCGCCGCCGCGTCGGCTAGCCAGCCAGCTCGCCGTCGGCCGGGTCGCAGCTGACCTCGGACCAGACGGCGTCGAGCGACAGCCCGACCACGCCCGCGACCGACGCGATCGTCGAGAACGCCGGCGTCGCGATGCGGCCGGTCTCGATCTTCCGGAGCGTCTCCGGCGAGATCCCCGCGGCCAGGGCGGTGTCCACGATCGATCGCGGACCACGGGCACGACGGAGCAGCGCACCGAGGCGACGTCCGCGCGCGACCTCGTCGGGGCGGAGTGGGAGACGGACCATGACCACATAGTAATACCGGTATGATCATCAGCGTGATCGAGATCCTGACCCCCGCCGAGGTCGACAAGGGCCGCGCCACCGGAGCCCTCGTCGGCACGATCCTGCAGACCCTGCGCGAACGCACCCGCGTCGGCACGAACCTGCTCGAGATCGACCGGTGGGCGAAGCAGATGATCGAGGCCGCTGGCGCCGACTCCTGCTACGTCGACTACGCGCCCTCGTTCGGCCGCGGTCCGTTCGGCCACCACATCTGCACGGCTGTGAACGACGCCGTGCTGCACGGGCTGCCGCACGACCAGGTGCTGCGCGACGGGGACCTGCTCACCCTCGACCTCGCGGTGTCCCTGGACGGCATCGCCGCCGACGCCGCGATCAGCTTCGTCGTCGGCAACCCGCGCCCCGAGGACCTCGCACTCATCGACGCCACCGAACGGGCACTGGCCGCGGGCATCGCCGCCGCCGGACCGGGTGCCCGCATCGGTGACCTGTCCCACGCGATCGGCACCGTCCTCGAAGCCGCGGGCTACCCGGTGAACGTCGAGTTCGGCGGGCACGGCATCGGCTCGACCATGCACCAGGACCCGCACGTGTCGAACACCGGTCGCCCCGGTCGCGGCTACACGCTCCGACCCGGGCTCCTGCTCGCGCTCGAACCGTGGGTCATGGCGGACACCGACGTCCTGGTCACCGACGCCGACGGCTGGACGCTGCGGAGTGCCACCGGAGCGCGGACCGCCCACACCGAGCACACCATCGCCATCACCGAGGACGGCGCCGAGGTGCTCACGCTCCCCCGCTGACCGTCCCGACCACCTCGACGGACAGCCCACCCGCCGCGACGACGAGCACCACGTCCGGCGCGGGGTACAGCACGGTGAGCGGTTGTTCGACACCCTCGAACCTGGCGGTGCCGGCGGCCACGTCGACCTCGACCGCGAGCGGGTCGACGCGCAGCCCGCGTCCGTCGCGTTTCAGCACGGCCTCCTTGGCCGCCCACGCGGCGGCGAGGAGCGCCGGGTCCCCGTCGGCTCGACGGAGTTCGTCCGGGGTGAACGCGTCGAGCGGCGCGGCAGCGACCCGCGACACCCGTTCGACGTCGACGCCGAGCGCCGGAGCGCCGACCGCGAGGGCAACGACCCCCGGTGCGCGCGACAGGCTCACGCCGACCGTGGTGGCCGCGGCGGTCGCCCACGGACGACCGTGGTCGGTCCCCGCGCAGTACGGGCAGACGCGCCCCGCGCGCACCGCGACCGTCTCGACGCCGGTCGCCGAAGCGACGGCGGCGACCAGCGCCTCCCGGTCGTCCGCGCGGTCAGAAGCCGGCGTCCGGAGCGTCACCGTGACGGTCTGGAGGCGCGACCCAACGACCGGGGCAGCGCCCGTCGGTCGTGTGGTCGCGCCCAGAGCGGATCAGGCGTGCGTCAGCGCGATGAGCGCGACGTTCATGGTGCTGTACTGACCCTCGGAGCGGGTCGCCTGGCGGACTCGTCCGCGCAGGACCTCGTAGCGGCCGTCGTGCTCGCGCACGAAACCGATCACACCCGTCGCCGGCGTCGACACCCGGTGGTAGCCGTCCTCGAGCGGGACGACCTCGGTGCTCGTGGTGCGTTCCATCGTTCTTCCCCTTCCGTTCATCCTCGAACAGTGGCGCCAGTCTACCCCGTCCGGGGGACAAGACGTCCACAGGAAGCACGGTCCGGAGCGTTCCCCCAGAGTCTGTCCGTGCCCCTGCGTGGCCTGGATAGACTCCGGGCGACAGCGCACTCGTGGCGCGGTCCGGTGCGGTGCCACGGGGTACCGACCGGCGACGGACGGAGGACGGATGCGAGCGGTCCAGCACGGATCGGGCACGGACGGATCGAGCGGGCACAGGGGGACAACGCGGCTGTGGAGCCGTGTGACGGCGGCCCTGGTCGCGATGCTCATCGTCCTGGCTCCGGCAGCGACCGCCCACGCCACGGCGCCCGTCGACCTGGGCGGCGCGTACGTCCTCGACGAGGCCGACGCGCTCACCGCATCCCAGCAGGCGCGGGTCGAGCAGGCCGTGCAGGACCTGTACTCCGAGACCCAGACGCAGCTGTTCGTCGTGTTCGTGCCGTCCTTCACCGATCCCACCGACCACACCGAGTGGGGCCGGGCCGTGCTCGAGCAGAACCAGATCGACACCGACGGCATCCTGCTCTCGGTCGCGGTCGACGAACGCAACTACGACGTCCAGCAGACGAACGAGACCGCGATCTCCTCGTCCGACGTGGAGAACGCCGTCAACGACTCGCTGCTCCCCCGGCTCAAGCAGGGCGACTGGTCCGGCGCCGCCGTGGCCTTCGCCGACGGGCTGACCCAGTCGCAGGCCCCGGTGGACCTCACCTGGCTGTGGGTCCTGCTGCTCGCCGTGGTCGTCGGGCTCATCGTCGTGGTCCTGGTCATCCGGACCCGGAACAAGCGCCGCACCGCCGCGGCGACCAAGGCGCAGGAAGCCTCGCTCGCCGACCTCGAACGCACCGCCGGCGGCGCGCTGGTCACCATCGACGACGAACTCCGCACCGCCGAGCAAGAGGTCGGGTTCGCGAGCGCGCAGTTCGGCCCCGACGCCGCCAAGCCCTTCGCCGACGCCGTGCAGGCCGCTCAGCGCGAGGTCCGCAAGGCCTTCACGATCCGGCAGCAGCTCGACGACGAGATCCCCGACACCCCCCAGCAGCGCGCCGAGTGGGCGAACCAGATCATCGTGATCTGCGAACGGGCGCACGCCGCCATCGAGGAGCAGACCGAGGCGTTCGACCAGCTCCGGTCGCTCGAGGACGGCATCGAGGACGCAGCCGTGTCGCTCGCCCAGGCCGTGGCCGCCGCACCGGCCTCGGTCGGAGCCGCCGCCGCTGCACTCGACCGGGTCCGCGCCCGCTACACCGGACGCACCCTCGCGACCGTGGCGAACAACGTCGACCAGGCTCACCAGGTGCTCGCCTTCGCCACCGAACGCTCGAACGCGGCCACCGCCTCGATCGCCGCCGGTGACAAGGGCGAGGCCGTCGTCGCCGTCCGTGACGCCCAGCACGCGCTCGCCCAGGTGCAGCAGCTCACCGACGGCGCACTCGCCGCCGAGCAGTCCTTCGACGAGGCCACCGCCCGCGCCGAGGCGATGCGCATCGACATCCAGGGGGACGTCGCCGCCGCCCGCAGCCTGCGCTCGGGCGGGCCGGACCTCGCCGCCGCGGTCACCCGAGCCGAGGCCGTGCTCCGCCAGGGGCTCGACCCGAAGGACCCCGTGGCGGCCGTCGACGCGCTGACCCGGGCGAACACGGAGATCGACCAGGCCATCGCCGCGGCCCGGGGTGCCGAGGAACAGCGCCAGCGCGCCACCCAGGCGCTCGACGCGGCCCTGCGCGACGCCCGGAACCGGATCAGCCAGGCCCGCGACTACGTCTCCCTGCACCGCGGCGGCATCGGCCCCACCGCCCGGACCCGGCTGTCCGAGGCCCAGCGCGCCTACGACGACGCCGTCGAGCTCGCACCGAACAACCCGGGCCAGGCGCTCAACGCCGCCCGCGCGGCCGAGCAGTACGCCGCTGCAGCGATGGACGCCGCCAACGACGACCTCGGCGGCTGGGGTGGCGGCCAGGGCGGTGGCGGTGGTGGTGCCCAGCTCGGTGGACTCGTCACCGGACTCGTCCTCGGCGGCCTGCTCGGCGGTCGCGGCGGCAGCTACGGCGGCGGCTTCTCCGGCGGCGGCCGCTTCTGACGGGCGCGCTCCCCCGCACCCGACCCGACCGGACCCGACCCGACCTCCGGCACCCCAGAACCAGACACGACCCGACAACACCGTCCACAGGACTTCCACGAAAGGGAACAGCAATGGCCAAGCAGACCATCTTCGGACGCATCTCCACCCTCGTGCGCGCGAACATCAACCAGATCATCGACGACGCCGAGGACCCGCAGAAGATGCTGGACCAGCTCGTCCGCGACTACACGAACAACATCGCCGACGCGAAGACCGCGATCGCGCAGACCATCGGCAACGTGCGCCTGCTCGAGCAGGACCACGAAGAGGACAAGAAGGCCGCGGTCGAGTGGGGCCAGAAGGCCGCCAACGCCTCGGCCGCCGCCGACAAGTACCGCTCCGAGGGCAAGTCGGCCGAGGCGGACAAGTTCGACAACCTCGCCAAGATCGCGATCGGCAAGCAGATCGCCGCCGAACAAGAGGTCAAGGACGCGGAGCCGAACCTGGCGTCGCAGAACGAGGCCGTCGAGAAGCTCAAGACCGGCCTCGCCGGCATGGAGCAGAAGCTCGAGCAGCTCCGCGCGAAGCGGGACAACCTCGTCGCCCGCTCGAAGACCGCCGAGGCGCAGTCCCGCGTCAACGACGCACTCGGCAACATCGACGTGCTCGACCCGACGAGCGACCTCGGCCGCTTCGAGGAGAAGGTCCGCCGCGAAGAGGCGAAGGTGCTCGGCCAGCAGGAGCTGCAGTCGTCCAGCCTCGACGCCCAGTTCGAGAGCCTCGAGGACGTCGGCAAGGACGCCGAGGTCGAGGCACGGCTCGCCGCGCTGAAGTCCGGCGGATCCTCGAGCATCTGACGAACGCCCTGACGACGCCGGACCCCAGCTGACAGACTGAGACGATGCACTTCCTCGTGGTCGGTCAGTGGCAGGGTTCGGCGTCGTCGCGCGCGATGCGGCTCGGGGACGGCGCGTCGGCGATCGCGGCCGACCTCCCCCGGGCGTCCACCACCGTGGTCGACGTCCCGGCCGGAGCGGGTGACCGCCTCGAGACCGCCGTCGCCCGCTACACCTCGGTGCTCGCCGTCGCCGAACGCGTCGCCGAGGAAACCGCCGTCGCCACCGAACCGGTGCTCGTCGTCGGCGGCGACGGCGCCAGTGTCCTCGGCGCGACCGCCGCCCTCGCACCGGACACCGCGTTCGTCCGCATCTCCGGGTCCAGCGGGTACCGCGCGCTCAACCGAGCCCAGCCCGTCGCCGCCGAGACCGCCGCCCTGCGCCTGCTGGTCGACCGCCCCGACGACCTGTTCCCCGGCCTGCCCGTGGTGCCGGCGTCCTCGGTCGTCGTCGCCGGGGTCCGCGGGGTCGAGGACGCCGAACGGGCCGCCCTCGACAAGGCCGGGATCGTGCACCTCGACGTCGACGCCGCCACCTCGGACGCCCTCGCCGCAGCGGTCGAGCGGACCGGTGCCGCATCGGTCTTCGTGCACGTCGACCTCGACGTCCTCGACCCGTCCGAGGTCGACGGACTCCTCGAACCCGTCCCGTTCGGCCTCGACGGCGCAGCGCTCGTCGAGCGCATCCAGGCCGCGACGCGCGGCCGCCGCCTCGTCGGCGCCGCGCTCACCGGATTCGCCCCCGTCGACCCGGACCGGGCGGTGGACGACCTCGGCGTGATCCTGCGCGTCGTCGGAGCGGTGACCAGCGCCTCCCGGGTGGGCTGAGCACGGGCACGACGCGACCGGCGGACCCCCTGCCGGCCCGCGTACGCTCGGCAGCATGACGGACTACGACCTCATCGTGATCGGAGCCGGCGCTGTCGGCGAGAACGTGGCGGACTACGCCAGGAAGCGCGACCTGTCGGTCGCGATCGTGGAGGCCGAGCTCGTCGGCGGCGAGTGCTCCTACTGGGCGTGCATGCCCTCGAAGGCGCTCCTGCGCAGCGGACACGCCCTCGCCGCCGCCAAGCGGCTCGACGGTGCGAAGCAGGCCGTGACCGGCACGCTCGACGCCGCACACGTGCTCGCCCGCCGCAACTCGTTCACCTCCGACTGGAAGGACGACAGCCAGGTCGCGTGGCTCGAGTCCGCCGGCATCGACCTGATCCGCGGGCACGCCCGCATCACCGGCCCGAAGACCATCGACGTCGACGGCGAGACGCACACCGCGCGCGCCGCCGTCGCGGTCGTCACCGGTTCGCTGCACACGCTGCCCCCGGTGCCCGGTCTCGCCGAGGCGAAGCCGTGGGGCACCCGCGAGGGCACCAGCGCCCAGCAGGTCCCCGAGAGCCTGCTCGTCATCGGCGGCGGCGTCTCCGGCTCGGAACTCGCGACCGCGTGGGCGTCCCTCGGCGCGAAGATCACCCTCGTCGCCCGGCACGGTCTGCTCGGCGGCATGGAGCCCTTCGCCGGGGAACTCGTCGCCGACTCCCTGCGCGAACTCGGCGTCGACGTCCGCACCGGCGTCAACCCGGTCCGGGTCGACCGCGACGAGCACGGTCTCGTCACCACGGAGCTCGACGACGGCACCACGGTCATCACGAGCGAGGTGCTCGCCGCCACCGGCCGCGCCGCGCACACGCGTGACCTCGGGCTCGAGACCGTCGGCCTGACCGCGGGCGACTGGCTCGACGTCGACGACACCATGCTCGTGCACGGCACCGACTGGCTGTACGCCGTGGGTGACGTCAACCACCGCGTCCTGCTCACCCACCAGGGCAAGTACCAGGCCCGTGCCGCCGGCGAGGCGATCGCGGCCCGGTACCAGGGCACGCCGCTGCACACCGAGCCGTGGGGTGCACACGTCGCCACCGCCGACCACGCCGCCTCGCCGCAGGTCACCTTCACCGACCCCGAGGTCGCGAGCGTCGGCCTGACCGAGGCGAAGGCCCGCGAGCAGGGGCTGAACGTCCGCGCGGTCGAGTACGACCTCGGTGCGATCGCCGGGTCCTCCCTGCAGGCCGACGGCTACACGGGCCGCGCGAAGATGGTCGTCGACGAGGACCGCGGGGTCGTCGTGGGCGTCACGTTCGTCGGCCAGGACGTCGCCGAGATGCTGCACGGCGCCACCGTCGCCGTCGTGGGCGAGGTCCCGATCGACCGCCTGTGGCACGCGGTGCCGGCCTACCCGACGATGAACGAGATCTGGCTCCGCCTGCTCGAGACGTACGGCCGCCCGGCCTGAGCGTGCGCAACCCGCTGCTCGACTCCCCCGTGTCCCGTGCGGGGTGGGTGTTCGCGACGGCCGTCGGGCTCGCCGTGGGCGTCCCCCTGTCGACCGGGCGGATCCGGGTGGAGGACGGGCTCGTGGTCTGCACGGGGCTGCCGCGCTGGGTCTTCCGGCGCGGAGGCACCTGCGTCGGGTCCGTGTACCTGACCCGCGACAACGACGGCCCGCGGGTGCTCCGGCACGAGCGGGTGCACGTCGAGCAGTGGCGCCGGTACGGCATGCTCATGCCGCTGCTCTACGCCGTCGCCGGGCGGGATCCCCTGCGGAACCGCTTCGAGGTCGAGGCCGGCCTGGAGGACGGCGGCTACCGCTGACGGGTGCGGCGGGCGCTGCGTCCTGCGTCCCGCCGAGGTCGCTTGCGGTCGCCTGCGGTGGCCTGCGGTGGCTTGCGGTGGCACGACACGCCGTGTGCGCGTCGTCGTGGTCGCGCGAACTGTCGTCCCGACGCCGGTCGGGCGGCAGTTCGTGCCACCTCGGTGGGCGTGCCGACCGGCGGCTCGGTCGGTCGCGACACCCCGCCGGGTGCGCTGCGAGCGGTCACAGACCGTCGCCCGCGGCGCCCCCAGCCGACGGTTCGTGACCACTCGGCGCCCGGCCCACGACGTGTCCTGACCACTCGGCCGCGGGCCGGCCAGGCGACGAAACGCGACCGATCGACGGCCTGGAGGCGCGTGGCGGCGCCGCCCCGGCCTCCAGGCCGCCGCGCCCCACGCCCACTGCACCCGCCTGCCGGTCACAACACCCCGCCGGGTGCGCTGCGAGCGGTCGCAGACCGTCGCCTGCGGCGCCGCCAGCCGACGGTTCGTGACCGCTCGGCGCCCGGCCCACGACGTGTCCTGACCACTCGGCCGCGAGCCGGCCAGGCGACGAAACGCGACCGATCGACGGCCTGGAGGCGCGTGGCGGCGCCGGAACAGGGTCACGGCCGGTCACAACACCCCGCCGGGCACACCGCGAGCGGTCGCAGACCGTCGCCTGCGGCACCCCCAGCCGACCATTCGTGACCGCTCGACGCCCGGCCCACGACGTGTCCTGACCACTCGGCAGCAGGCCGGCCAGGCGACGAAACGCGACCGGCCCACTGCCTGGAGGCGCGTGGCGGCGCCGGAACAGGGTCACGGCCGGTCACAACACCCCGCCGGGCACACCGCGAGCGGTCGCAGACCGTCGCCTGCGGCACCCCCAGCCGACCATTCGTGACCGCTCGGCGCCCGGCCCACGACGTGTCGTGACCACTCGGCGGCGAGCCGAGCAGGCGGCAGCAGGCGGCAGCAGGCGGCAGCAGCGGCAGCGCCGCAAGCGCGTCAGGCCGCGCGCCGCCGGGGCACCACGAGGGGTGTGCCGGTCTCGGGGTCGGGGACGACGACGCACGGCAGGCCGAAGACGTCCTCGACGAGGTCCGCGGTGAGCACCGACGCTGGCTTCCCCGCCGAGACGATCGCCCCGTCGCGCATCGCGATGACGTGGGTGGCGTAGCGCGCAGCCTGGTTCAGGTCGTGCAGCACCGCGACGACCGTGCGACCGGCGGCGTGCAGCGTGGAGGCCAGTTCGAGCACGTCGTACTGGTGCGCGATGTCGAGGAAGGTCGTCGGCTCGTCGAGCAGCACGATGTCGGTCTGCTGCGCGAGCACCATCGCGATCCACACCCGCTGCCGCTGCCCGCCGGAGAGCTCGTCGACACTGCGGTCGGCGAGTGACACGGTCTCGGTCTGCTCGAGTGCGGCCTGCACGGCCTGCCGGTCGGACCCGGACGACGGGTGCAGCAGGTCCTGGTGCGGGAACCGGCCCCGGGACACGAGGTCGCGCACGGTGATGCCGTCAGGGGCGATCGGGGTCTGCGGGAGCATCCCGACCCGCCGGGCGACGGCCTTCGGGCGGTACGAGTCGATCGGCGCCCCGTCGAGGAACACCGTGCCGGCTCGCGGCTTCAGGGTGCGGGCGAAGGACTTCAGCAGCGTCGACTTGCCGCAGGCGTTCGGCCCGACGATGACCGTGAGCTCGCCGTCGGGGATGTCGACGTCGAGCGTGTCCACCACGACCCGGTCGTCGTAGGCCAGGGTCAGCCCTCGGGCCCCCAGCGCGGTGGTCGGGACCGGACCGAGGGCGGTGCCCGCGGCCGGCATCAGTGCTCGGCCCTGCCGTGCCGCCAGTACCCCATGAACGCGACCTGCTTGCGGTCGATGCCGACACCGCGCACCAGGTGGCGGCGGAGTTCCTTGACGCAGCCGGCCTCGCCAGCGATCCAGGCGTACACGGGGCGCTCGTCGACCGGGGCGGGGACGTCCCACAGCACCTGCTCGTCGACGTCCACGTCGGTGAGCTCGACAGCGGGACCGCGGCCGACGGACGTCGGCGCGACGGTGGAGGCCCAGGCGTGCACCTGGTCGGTCATCCGGACCCCGTGGGTGGCGCCGTTGCGGGCGATCCAGCGGACCTCGACCCCGGCGGGCGCGGTGACCGGCAACCGGTCGGCGTCGGTGGGCACCTCGATGAAGACGTGGCCGACGGCCGAGACGTCGAGGGCTTCGAGGATGGCGCAGATGGCCGGTGCGGCGGTCTCGTCCCCGGCGAGCAGGATCCGGTTCGCGTGCCCGGGAGCGAACTCGGCGGCCCCGGTCGGCAGGTCCTCCGGCGACTCGGGGACCCGCGGCCCGACGATGCGCAGCTCGTCACCGACGCAGCAGGCCGACACCCAGCGCGACGCCGGACCGGTGTCGCCGTGCGCGACGAAGTCGATGTCGAGCTCGCGGGCGTCCGGTCGGAACGAGCGGACGGTGTACGTGCGGAGCGGGTTGCGGGTCTCGTCCGGCAGAGCACGCCACGCGGCGTACCAGTCCTCGTCCTCCGGCAATTCGGAGAAGCCGATGCCGGGCAGGGGCAGCACGATCTTGATCCGCTGGTCGAGACCGACCGAGGAGAAGTCGGCGAGCGCCTCGCCCGTCAGCGTCACCCGGACGAAGTTGGGGGTGAGCGACGTGACGGCGGCCACGCGGACGGAGAAGACGCGATACCGGGTTGCCACGGAATCGAGTATGGCATGCCTTACCTCACGTCTCCAGGCCCCGGAACGGTGCGAGGATCGTCCCCGTGTCCGAAGCCCCCGACGACGAATTCGCCGACCTGCCCGCCCTCGCCAGCGCGAGCGGCGTGCATGCGCCGCTCCGCGCCTCCAGGCAGGTGGTCCGCACCACGGACGGCCAGGAGATCTCCGCGATCAGGTGGGGCGACGACGGCCAGGAGGCCCGGATCACCTACCTGCACGGGCTCGGCATCGACGCCCACAGCTTCGACACCACGGCACTCGCCGTGGGCGAGCCGGCGGTCGCCCTCGACCTGCCCGGCCACGGCCGGTCGTCGTGGCGGGAGGACGCGGACTACGCGGCGGCCGCGACGGCGCCCAGCGTGCTCGACGCGCTCGACGCGCTCGCGGTGCCGCCCGGGATCGTCGTCGGCCACTCGCTCGGCGCCATCCTGTCCGCTCGACTCGCGGCCACCGCGCCGGAGCGGGTCACCGGACTCGTGCTCGTCGACATGTCGCCGGACTTCGCGCAGCGTGCGGTCGACCGGATCGCCCGCGCGCTCGAGGCCGAGGAGCCGTTCGAGTCCCTCGATCAGGTCGTCGACCGGGCGATCGAGGCACGGGTCGGCGACGACCGGCAGGTGCTGCTCCGTGAAGCCCGGCACACGACGGCCCTCGGTGCGGACGGGCGACTCGTGCGCCGTCACCACTTCCCGCACCTGCCCGCCGGGCGGACGTCGTCGGTGGGGCGCTTCGCTGATGCGTGGCCGGACCTCGAGGCCCTGCGCGTGCCGATCCTGCTCGTCCGGGGTGACCGCGGGTACGTCTCCCCGAAGCTGCACGCCGGCTTCGCCGAACGCCTGCCGGACGCCGAGATCGTGACGGTGACCTCGCGGCACGCGGTGCAGAACCAGGCACCCCTCGAACTGGCTTCGGCGATCCGGGCATGGGCGGAGCGGCACGGATTGTTGCACCCGATCGAAGAACCGTCGCCGGACGGCACCAGCCGCCGGTACCCTCGTGCGAGCGCGAGGCCCGATCCCAGCCCTCGCGCCCGGAAGGAACCCACAACCCCATGAGTCCGCTCCTGCCCCGTCGCACCGCGCGCACCTCGCGCATCGGGCGTGCTGCCCTCGCCGCCACTGCGATCGCCGTCGTCTCCGCCCTGGCGTTGACCGGCTGCTCCGGCTCATCCGACACCACCGGGGGCAAGGACGCCACGGTGCGCGTCGGGCTGGTGCTCGAGCCGACGAGCCTCGACATCCGCACCCAGTCCGGGGCGGCGCTCGACCAGGTGCTCATCGACAACGTGTACCAGGGGCTCGTCGGCCGGACCGCCGAGGGCGACGTCCGCGACGTGCTGGCCTCGTCACACGAGGTCTCGGACGACGGCCTGACCTACACGTTCACGCTGCGCGACGGCACGACGTTCCAGGACGGCAAGCCGGTCACCGCGGCCGACGTCGTGTGGTCGCTCGAGCAGGTCAAGTCGAACGACTCGTACGTCGACTCCGCCAAGCTCGCGGGCGTCACGTCGATCACCTCGCCGTCGGAGGACTCCGTCGTGCTGCAGCTGGCGAAGCCGGACTCCGACCTGCTCTGGAACCTCACCGGTCGCTCGGGCCTGGTGCTCGAGAAGGCCGCGGGGAACGACCTCTCCGACAGCGCCAACGGCACCGGCCCGTTCGAGGTGACCGACTGGAAGCAGGGCGACTCGCTCACCTTCGACCGCAACGAGGACTACTGGGGCACGAAGGCGAAGGTCGCGAAGATCGTCTTCCGGTACATCACGGACCCGTCGACCGCCGTCAACGCGATGGCGAACGGTGACCTCGACGTCCTGAACCCGGTCGACGGCACGCTGCAGAGCCAGCTGCAGGGCAACGCCGACATCGCGCTGCACAGCGGCAAGACGACCGACAAGTACACGCTGGCGTTCAACAACCGCAAGGAACCGTTCACGGACGAGCGCGTGCGCCGGGCCATCCGGCAGGCGATCGACGCGAAGGCGCTCATCAAGGCGATCGGCGGCACCGGCGTGGAGCAGGGCGGCCCGATCCCGGAGCTCGACCCCGGCTACGAGGACCTGACCGACATCGACGCGTACGACCCCGCGAACGCGAAGAAGCTCCTGGCCGCCGCCGGTCAGCGGGACCTGAAGCTGACGCTCACCTACGCGAACATCTACCCGACCACGATCGGCGACGTGCTGAAGTCGCAGCTCGCCGACGTCGGGATCACCCTGACGGTCAAGCGTGTCGACTTCGCCACCTGGCTGTCCTCGGTGTTCCAGGCACCGAAGTCCGGCGAGCGGGACTTCGACCTGTCGATGGTCGACCACGTCGAGGCCCGTGACTTCGGCAACTGGGCGAACCCGGACTACTACTTCGGGTACGACAACGCGACGGTGCAGGCGCTCTACGCCCAGTCGATCGCGGCGACCGACGAGGCCACGAAGACCGAGGCACTCCGGAAGGCGGCGCGCATCGTCAGCGAGGACGCGGCCGGCGAGTGGCTCTACACGGCGACCGAGATCACCGCGGTGCGCTCCGGCGTGACGGGCTTCCCGGTCGACGGCGGGAACTCGCGCCTCGACCTGGCGAAGCTCGCGGTCAAGTGAACCGGAGCGGCCGCGGCGCGGGGTGCGTCCCCGTAGCATCGGTGTCGTGACCCGGTTCCTCATCGGGCGGGTGCTCCTGCTCGTCGTCGGCCTGCTCGTGGCGAGCGTCATCATCTTCGCCACGCTCCGCGTGCTGCCCGGTGACGTCGCCCAGGTCGTCGCCGGCACGCAGTCGACCCCCGCGCAAGTGGAACAGCTCCGGCAGCAGCTCGGACTCGACCGGCCCGTCGTGGTGCAGTACCTCGACTGGATCGGTGGCGTGTTCCGCGGTGACCTCGGCCGCTCCCTGGTGACGAACGGTGCCGTCGCGCCGGAGATCGCGCAGAAGCTCGCGATCACCCTGCCGCTCGCCGCGATGTCCCTGGCGACCGCGCTGGTGATCGGCGTCCCGCTCGGGGTGATCGCCGCGGTGCTCCGTCGCCGCCCGGGTGGCGCGGTGATCGGGTTCGCGGCGCAGGCGGTCGCCGCCGTGCCCGTCGTGTGGGCCGGCATGCTCCTCGTCGCCCTGTTCGCGGTGACGCTGCACTGGCTGCCGACGCAGGGCTTCCCGCTCGACGGCTGGTCGGAACCCGGGCGGGCGTTCGCGTCGCTCGTGCTGCCCGCGCTCACGATCGGTGCGGTCGAGGGCGCCGTGATCCTCCGGTTCACCCGATCCGCCACGCTCTCCGT
This sequence comes from Curtobacterium sp. MCPF17_051, assembly GCF_003234595.1. Lineage (NCBI taxonomy): Bacteria > Bacillati > Actinomycetota > Actinomycetes > Micrococcales > Microbacteriaceae > Curtobacterium > Curtobacterium sp. MCPF17_051. The sequence goes on from NZ_QKSE01000004.1 coordinate 54,192, forward strand.
CCTCGACGCCGACCACCTGCGCACCGCCGCCGCCGTCGGCCTCACCCGCACGCAGGCGCTGCTCCGCCACGGTCTGCCGAGCGTCGCCCTCACGGTGCTCGCCGTGCTCGGCGTCCAGATCGCCGGGCTGCTCGTCGGAGCCGTCGTCGTCGAGCAGCTGTTCTCCCTGCCCGGGGTGGGCCGGATGCTCGTGACCGACGTCGGCCGCCGCGACATCACGAAGGTGCAGTCGGAACTGCTCGTGCTCACCGGACTCGTGCTGCTCGTCGGGTTCGCCGTCGACGTCGTGCACCGCACCCTCGACCCCCGACAGCGCGAGGTGCAGGGATGATCCGCCGCCTGGTGTCCCGGCCGACCGGGGTCTTCGCCGTCGTCGTGCTCGGCCTGCTGCTCGTGCTCGCCGCCGTGTCACTCGTCTGGACACCGCAGAACCCGTTCCGCGCCGACCCGTTCCACCAGTGGGAGGGGCCGAGCGCCGCGCACTGGTTCGGCACCGACGCCGCCGGCCGGGACATCGCGAGCTACCTGCTCGCCGGCACCCGCACCACCGTGCTCGTCGCCGTCGGTTCCGGGGTGATCGCGAGCGTCGTCGGCATCGTCCTCACCGCGATCGGGTCGCTCACCGCCCGCTGGGTGCGCGAGGGCACCGCGGTCCTGCTCGACATCCTGGTGGCGTTCCCGACCCTGCTCACCGCGATGCTCCTGACCGCGGTGTTCGGCGGGTCGCTCGGCGTCGTGATCGTCAGCGTCGGGCTGTCCTTCGGCGTGACGATCGCCCGCGTGGCCCGCGGTGAGATCCGCCGGATCGCCCGGAGCGACTACGTCACGGCGGCCCGGGCGTCCGGCGTCGGCGGTGCCGGGGTGCTCTTCCGTCACCTGGTGCCGAACGCGGCGCCGCTGTTCACCGTGCAGCTTTCGCTCGCGATGGCCACGGCCGTGCTCGCCGAGGCCGGGCTGTCCTACCTGGGCTACGGCGCCGGATCGGACACCGCTTCGTGGGGCAGCCTGCTGTCCGACCTGCAGACCTACATCGGGGTCCACCCGTGGAGTGCGACCTGGCCGGGAGCCGCCATCGCCCTCGTCGTCGCGGCACTGTCGTTGCTCGGCGACGCGGTGCGTGACGCCTCGGACCCGCGGCTGACGACGAGCGACCGGACCGATCCCGGCACGACCACGCCGGGGGTGACCGCATGACCGACCACGCAGCCAACACCGACGCAGCCGGCACCGCCCACGCCACCGCAGCCTCCGGGCTCGAGGTGCGCGGGTTGTCGGTCCGCATCACGGGGCGGACGATCCTCGACGACGTCAGCTTCACCGTGCCTCCCGGCCAGCGCGTCGGCGTGATCGGCGCGAGCGGATCCGGAAAGTCGATGACCTCGCTCGCCCTGATGGGCCTGGAGCCCACCGGCGCCGTCGTCACCGGCAGCATCCGCCTGGACGGCACCGAACTCGTCGGCCTGCCCGACCGCGAGCGCGCGCGACACCGCGGCGCGGGCATCGCGATGGTGTTCCAGGAGCCGGGCACAGCGCTCGACCCGCTGCGACGGGTCGGCGCGCAGATCGCGGAGCCGCTCCGGCTGCACCGCGGGCTCGACCGGCGTGCGGCCCGCGCGGCAGCCGTCGACCTGGCGGCGTCCGTGGGCCTGCCCGACCCGGAGTCGCTGCTGCGGCAGTACCCGCACCAGCTGTCCGGCGGGCAGCGGCAGCGGATCTGCATCGCGATGGCGATGGCGGGCGAGCCGTCGTACCTGGTGGCCGACGAGCCGACCACGGCGCTCGACGTCACCACCGAGGCCCGCATCCTCGACCTGTTCGAGCACCTGCCGGCGGGCATGGTGTTCGTCACCCACGACCTCGCCGTGCTCGCGCGCATCGCCGACACCGCGGTCGTCCTCGACGCCGGTCGGGTGGTCGAGCAGGGCCGCGTCGCGGACCTGCTCGCCGCACCGCAGCACCCCGCCACCGCCGCGCTCGTCGACGCCGCACGTGCCACCGCCAGGAGGACCGCCCCGTGACCCTCCCCGTCCTCGAGGCCGCCGGTCTCCACCGCACCTACCGACTCCCCCGCCGCGGCCCGTTCGAGCCCGGTCCGGTCCGCACCGCGGTCGACGGCGTCGACCTGACGGTCGCTCCCGGCGCACGACTCGGCATCGTCGGCGAATCGGGATCCGGCAAGTCCACGCTGGTCCGGTTGCTCGCCGGCCTGGAGGCCCCTTCCGCCGGCACCGTCGCCGCCTCCGGCCGTCCGGTCGCGTCCCGGTCCGCGCGGGCGTTGCGCTGGTTCCGTCGCGAGACCGGGGTGGTGTTCCAGGACCCGTACGCGTCCCTCGACCCGCGGATGCGCGTCGGGGCGATCGTGGCCGAGCCGTTGCGGGCGCTGCAGGTCCCGGGGTCGCACGACGACCTGGTGCGTGCCGTGCTGGAGCGAGTCGACCTGCCCGCCGACACGGTCGACCGGTACCCGCACGAGTTCTCCGGCGGGCAGCGACAGCGGATCGCGATCGCCCGGGCCGTGGTGCACTCGCCCCGGATCCTGTTCGGCGACGAGCCGATGAGCGCCCTCGACGTGGTGGTCCGTGCCCGGGTGATCGAGCTGTTCCGGTCGCTCGCCGACGACCTCGGGCTGACGCTCGTGCTGGTGTCGCACGACATCGGCGTCGTGCAGCGGCTGTGCGACACGGTCGCGGTGATGTCCGACGGCCGCATCGTCGAGCACGGACCGGTGTCGCTCCTCGACGATCCGCAGCACCCGGTGACGCGGGCGTTGGTGGCGGCGGCACCGACGCTGCCGTAGGGCGGCCGGCGCGGCCCGGGGCGAACGTGGGGGTACCGACGCGGAGCGACACCGTCGACGTCGTACGACGACGACTCCGTCGCACCTCCCGCCGCGCCCACCGAGTCCGGCGTCCTGAGCCGACGGTGCACGCCGCCCGGGTAGACGGGATCCATGAGCGGCGACCTCGACCAGACCCAGGCACCCTTCCTCGACGCGCTCCGGGACTACCACGCCCGAGACCGCTACGGCTTCTCGCCACCGGGCCACCGGCAGGGCCGCGGCGTCGACGCCGACACCCTGGCCGTGCTCGGCAAGGACCCGTTCCGCGCCGACGTGCTCGCCAGCGGCGGACTCGACGACCGGAAGTCCTCGAACGGGTACCTGACCACCGCGGAGTCCCTGATGGCCGAGGCCGTCGGTGCCGACACGGTCTTCTTCTCGACGTGCGGGAGCTCCCTGTCGGTGAAGGCGGCGATGCTCGCGGTCGCCGGCGTCGAGGGCGGGATCCTGGTCAGCCGTGACGCGCACAAGTCGGTGACCGCCGGCCTGGTGTTCTCCGGGCTGCAGCCGTACTGGGTGGAGCCGCGCCTCGACCGTGACCAGGGGATCTCCCACCCGCCGTCGCCCGCCGACTACGCCGCGGTGTGGGACGAGCACCCGGACGCCGCCGCCGCACTCGTGGTCAGCCCGACCCCGTACGGCACCTGCGCGGACATCGCCGGCATCGCGGCGGTGTGCCACGAGCGCGGCAAGCCCCTCATCGTCGACGAGGCCTGGGGTGCGCATCTGCCCTTCTCCGAGCAGCTGCCCTCGTGGGCGATGGACGCCGGCGCCGACGTCTGCGTGACGAGCGTGCACAAGATGGGCCTCGGCTTCGAGCAGGGGTCCGTGCTGCACCTCCGTGGCGACCTCGTCGACCACGACCACCTGTGGTCCTGCGCGGACATGCTCATGACGACGAGCCCGAACGTGCTCGTCTACGCGGGCATGGACGGCTGGCGTCGGCACATGATGCGCGACGGCACTGGGCTGATCGCGCGGACCATCGTGCTCGCCGAGCAGACCCGGCAGCGCATCGAGGCGATCGACGGCATCCACGTCCTGCACGACGAGCTGCTCGGGGCGGAGGCATCGCACCAGCTCGACCCGATGCGCATGCTGCTCGACGTCGAAGCGCTCGGGATCACCGGGTACCAGGCGCACGACTGGGTCCGCGAACACCACCGGCTCGACCTCGGGCTCTCCGACCACCGGCACCTCGGCATCGACGTGTCGCTGGCTGACGACGACTTCACCACCGACCGGCTCGTGCACGCCCTGCAGTCGCTCGCCGTGGCGGCACCGGACCTGCCGCAGACGCCGCCGGTCCGCATCCCGGAACCGTCGGGCCTGCTGCTCGAGTCGGTGATGACACCCCGCGACGCCTTCTTCGGCGCGGTCGAGCTCGTGCCCGCCGACCAGGCAGCGGGGCGGATCGCGGCCGAGCAGGCGACCCCGTACCCGCCCGGGATCCCGGCGTACGTGCCCGGAGAGCGGCTGACGGCCGAGGTGATCGACTACCTGCGCAGCGGGCTCGAGGCCGGGATGGTCATTCCGGACCCCACCGACGGGAGCCTCGGCGTGATCCGGGTGGTGCGGGAGACGAGCTGAGCGGGCGCACGAGCCCTGCGACGATCCACGCGTCGTTCGACTGGTGGTCTGTCGGAGAACGCGTGTTTGTGGGACCCGGCACCGGGCCTCCCGTCAGGCGGTCCAGGCGGCCGGGTGCCGCCGCTGCCAGCGCAACCGGCGCTCGAGCTGCGCGCCGATCGCGAGCAGGACGCGCTCGCCGCCGGGGCGTCCGATCAGCTGCACGCCCATCGGCAGCCCGCCGCCGTCGGGGTGGTCGTCGTCGGTCACGCCGACGGGCAGGGTGATCGCGGGGAGCCCGGACACGTTCGCCATCGACGTCCACGGCGAGTAGGCGCACTGGCGGCGGAAGTCCTCGTCCGGGTCGTCGCCGTACCAGCCGAGGGGCCGCGGCGTCATCGCGAGGGTCGGCGTGAGCACCGCGTCGAACCGGTCGAAGGCGCCGATGAGCGTCGTCGAGAAGGCGTCGAGCGTCGTCATCGCGTCGAGGACCTGCGTGCCGGACAGAGCCTGTCCGCGGGCCACGAGCCACGCCACGAGCGGGGTCAGCGACGTCGGGTCGATACCGGGCACCTGCGGCAGGCGGGCGGCGGAGCTCTCCCACGCCACCCGGAACGCGTCGGCGTACGGCACCCGGGGCATCCGGACGTCCTCGACGCCGTGCCCGACCTCGCCGAGCACCCGCACGGCGGTCTCCACGGCGGCCCGGGCCGCGGGGTCGACGACCACGTCGACGGTGTCGTCCCACGGCGACCCCTCGAGCACCCCGACGACGAACCGGCCCTCGCCGCGGACGGCTGCCGCGGTGAACGGCCCCTCGCCGACGTCGGGGGTGACGAGGGCGTAGGGCGACGGCTCCGGCAGCCCGGTCGGCGCGACCAGCGCGTCGAGCAGCATGCCCGCGTCGGCGACGGAGCGGGTGAGCGGCCCGGCCACGGACAGGCCGCCGACGCCGGAGCGGCCGGGCATCGACGGCACGCGGCCGCGGCTCGGCTTCAGCCCGACGAGTCCGGTCGCCGCGGCGGGGATCCGCACCGATCCGCCGCCGTCCGACCCGACCGCGGCCGGCAGCAGTCCGGCGGCGACGGCGACGGCCGCACCGCTCGACGACCCGCCCGGCGCGCGCGCGGTGTCGTAGGGGTTCCGCGTCACGCCGAGCCGGGTCTCGGACGACGAGGACATGCCGAACTCCGGTGACGCGGTCTTGCCGAGGCTGACGGTGCCGGCCGCGTCGAGCGCGGCGACGAGCGGGTGGTCGGTCGACGCGGGACGCTCCGGCAGGCTCGCGGTGCCGTTCCGCGTGGGGACCCCGGCGCGGTCGTACAGGTCCTTGTCGGCGGACGGGAGGCCCCACAACGGTCTCGACGTCGGCAGCAGGTGACCGAGGCGATCGGCTCGGGCCCGGGCCGCGTCCGCGGTGACCGTCACGAAGGCGCCGAGTCCGGCGTCCAGGCGTTCCACGCGGGCCAGGTAGTGCTCGGTGACCTCGAGGGCGGTCGCCTCGCCCCGGCGGATCCAGTCCCAGAGTTCCTGTGCGGAGAGGTGGTGGAGTTCGAACACGGCTCCGAGCCTAGGCGGCGGTGGCCCGTGCGTGCCCGGCCGATGCTCCGGTGCCCCGTATCCTTCGACGGTGGACACCACTCTCCCCTCCGGCACGACGAAGCGCCGGATCGAACTCCGGCTCGTCCGGCCCCTGTTCGCCTGGTTCGCCCGGCCGACCGTCACCGTCGACGGGGTGGGGCACCCGGCCCAGTGGGGCACCGGCACGTGGGCGGTGCCGGACGACGGCGACACGGTGATCGGCGTGTACCTGTTCAACCGAGCGTGGCGGTTCGGGGCGGCATCGGTGTCGGTCGGCGGCGCGACGGCGCTCGAGTACCGGAGCGGGCTGCTGCCGGTGGGTGCGGGTCGACTGGCGCCCAGGGGCTGAGGGTCGCGCCCGGGGGTGCCGCTTCCGCGTGGGACGATGGGCGCATGACCGCCACGCTCGTCGCCAAGGGCCTGTCCGGCGGGTACGCCGCTCGCACGCTGTTCGACTCCCTCGACCTGACGGTGGCGCCGGGCGACGTGATCGGGGTCGTCGGCGTGAACGGTGCCGGCAAGTCCACGCTGCTCCGGCTGCTGGCCGGGGTCGACGAGCCGCTGGCCGGCACGGTGTCCCTGGCGCCGACGGACGCGTTCGTGGGGTGGCTCCCCCAGGAGCACGAGCGCATCGCGCGCGAGACCGTCGCGGCGTACCTCGGGCGGCGGACCGGCTGCACCGAGGCGACCGTGACGATGGACGCGGCGGCGGCGGCGCTCGGGGACCCCGATGCCGGCGACGCAGCGGCCGACCGGTACTCGACGGCGCTCGACCGCTGGCTCGCCGCGGGGGCCGCCGATCTGGAGGACCGGATCCCGGCGGTGCTCGCCGACCTCGGGCTCGAACCCGGCACCGGCGACTCCGGTGCGGACGGCGTCGGCCCGGACTCCCTGATGACCGCGCTGTCCGGTGGGCAGGTCGCCCGCGTCGGGCTCGCCGCGCTGCTGCTGTCGCGGTTCGACATCGTCCTGCTCGACGAGCCGACCAACGACCTCGACCTGGACGGCCTCGACCGGCTCGAGGCGTTCGTGCGCGGTCTGCGCGGCGGGGTGGTGCTCGTCAGCCACGACCGTGAGTTCCTGGCGCGCTCGGTGACCTCGGTGCTCGAGCTCGACCTGGCGCAGTCGTCGAACCGGCTGTTCGGCGGCGGGTACGACTCGTTCCTCGAGGAGCGCGAGATCGCCCGGCAGCACAAGCGTGACGCGTACGACGAGTTCGCGTCGACGAAGGCCGACCTGGTCTCGCGGGCACGGACGCAGCGCGAGTGGTCGAGCCAGGGTGTCCGGAACGCCATGAAGAAGAGCCCGGACAACGACAAGATCCGCCGCCGTGCCGCCTCGGAGTCGAGCGAGAAACAGGCGCAGAAGGTCCGGCAGATGGAGTCCCGCATCGCCCGGCTCGACGAGGTCGAGGAGCCGCGCAAGGAGTGGCAGCTCGAGTTCACGATCGGCAGCGCACCCAGGTCGTCGGCCGTCGTCGCGACGCTGTCGGACGCCACGTTCACCCAGGGCGACTTCACCCTCGGCCCGGTCTCGCTGCAGGTCGACGGCGGTGACCGGATCGGCATCACCGGTCCGAACGGCGCCGGCAAGTCCACCCTGCTGCGGGCACTGCTCGGCAAGCAGGCGCCGACGACGGGCACGGCCTCGCTCGGCTCGAGCGTCGCGGTCGGCGAGGTCGACCAGGCGCGTGCGGCGTTCACCGGTGACCAGCCCCTGGCAGCGGCGTTCGAGGCGATCGTGCCCGAGTACACCACCGCCGACGTCCGGACGCTGCTCGCGAAGTTCGGGCTGAAGGCGGACCACGTCGGCCGACCGGCCGCGGCGCTCTCCCCCGGCGAACGCACCCGGGCCGGGCTCGCGCTGCTGCAGGCCCGCGGGGTGAACGTGCTCGTGCTCGACGAGCCGACCAACCACCTCGACCTGACCGCGATCGAGCAGCTGGAGCAGGCGCTGGAGTCCTACGACGGGACCCTGCTGCTCGTCACACACGACCGGCGCATGCTGGAGACCGTCCGACTCGACCGGCAATGGCGGGTCGAGGGCGGAACCGTCACCGAACGCTGACGGATCGACCGAGGGGGCGCAGCATGCGACGCAACACCTGGATCGCGACGACCGCCGGGGTGGTAGTGCTCGCCGTCGCCGCCGTCGTCGTGGGGGCGACCGTCGGGTCACCGGCGCCGGAGCCGACCCGGGCGGCACGGGCGACGACGACACCGACCCCGAGCGCCACGCCGACGCCGACGCTCGCGGCCGTCCCCGCTGCACCGTCGGACGCGACCCTGGCCGCGCTGCCGTTGGCGTTCCACGACGCCGTCGTGCCGCAGTTGCTCGACGGCGGGGACGTGGAGCCCGAGGACACCTGGCAGATCGCGACCCCGCGCACGCCGCTCGTCGCCCTGTACGCGAGCCCGTCCAGCCGCGCCCGACCGGTGGCGACCCTGTCCCACCTGGTGTCGACGATCAACCGACCCGCGGCGACCGCGGTGTGGGGTCGCTCCCCCGGCCGGGACGGCGGGATGCTCCTGGTGTCGACGCCGTCCCGCAACCGCACCCCCGGTGACGGCGGCGACCCGGACGCGCCGAGCGCGACGTTCGCCTGGGCCCGGGCGTCCGACTTCACCGTGACGCGGACCGACCGGATGATCCGGGTCGACGTCGCCGCCAGCACGGTGTCCGTCGTCACCCGGACTGGCGAGGTCACCGCGACCGAGGTCGCGCGGCTCGGGACCCCGGAGGACCCCACACCGGCCGACACCGCCACCTACGTCGAGGCGGCGTACGTCGACACCCGCGTCGCGTACACGCAGGGCAACCCGATCATCCTGACCGGGGCGCACTCGTCCCGGATCCCGTCGTACGGCGGCAACGCCGCACTGACCGCGTTGCACTACTACCCGGACCCGACCGGCAGCTCGCACGGCTGCGTCCGGATCTCGGCGGAGATGACCCGGACCCTCGCCGCGCTTCCCGTCGGCACGCCGATCCGGTTCGACTGAGACCGGGTCAGTGGAAGGGGCAGCGGCCCCGGACCTCGCCACCCGAGGCCGGCTTCGTCGGCAGCCGGCGGCGGTCCACCTGCAGCCCGTCGTCGAGGATCGTCAGCCGCGGGTCGCTCAGCACCGAGACCGCGGCCGCGAGCGCGGCGACGGCGACCTTCTCGCCGGGGCACCGGTGCCCGGTGGCGACGTCGGCGCCGCCGTGCGGGACGAACGTCGTGATCGCCTCGGAGTCGTCCACGCCGACGAACCGCGAGGGGTCGAAGTCGCCCGCTCGGTCCCACGAGTGCTCGTCGGTGTCGGTCCCGGTGATGTCGAGCACCACGCGACCGCCGGCGGGCAGGTGCTCGCCGTCGAGCTCGACGTCGGTGGTGGCCCAGGCCGGCAGCATCGGCACGAACGGCGCGGTCCGGCGGATCTCCTGCGCGAAGGCGACGGCGAGCGGGCCGTCGACGCGCGGCCCGTCCGCGGTGTCGGCCGCCCCGCTCTCGGCGGCGATCCGTGCCCGCCACTCCGGCCGGTCGTGCAGCTCCTTCGCCGCGAACGCCACGAACCGGGCCACCGCGATGGCCGGCCGGATGCTGTTCTGCAGTTCGATGCCGGCCAGCCGCGCCGGCAGCAGCGCCCCGGAGGGGTCCCGGTGCCACGCCCACTCGTGCAGGGCGGTGTGCGGCTCAGGGGCCAACCGGCCACCGCGCACGGCCTCGACCAGCCGCCGGGCGTGTCGGTCCGACCAGTGCCGGTTCAGGACGGCCTGCAGGTACTCCGGTGAGTAGGGCACCCCGAAGCCGTCGACGACCTGGGCGAGCCGGGCCGCCCACCGGGTCTTCGCCGCCGGCGTCCCCGGCAGTCCGGCCCACCGCATGACCGCACGGCCGATCGCGCCGACGGCAGCGTCGTACGCAGACCGGGTGCCGCCGGCGAGCCACGCGTCGCGTTCGGTCGCCCACTCCCGGGTCAGCAGGGGTGCGAGCCGCCGGACCTGCTCGTCCTCGTACGCGACGTCGACGAAGGTCGCCTTGCGGTGGTGGTGCTCCGCCCCGTCGAGGCTGTGCACCGACCCGACACCGAACAGCGTCCGCTGCACGATCGCCGGCATCGCGCCGTGGCGTGCCGTGCGGTCGCCGTCGTAGAACAGCCCGACGCCCTCGGCGCCACGCACGAGCAGCGCCGGACGTCCGAGCAGTCGGAAGCCCACCGCTCGCGCCCCCGGACGGGTCCGGCGCCACAGGTGGGCACCGAACCCGTAGCCGCGGGTCAGGAGCGAGAGGGAGTCGTCGATCGCCATGCCGCCATGCTGCCGAGCGCCACCCGATCAGGCTCTCGGGATCCGGACCAGTCCGAGCCGCGCCACGACCTCGGCGCTCTCCGCTTCGGGGGTGCGGTCGGCGGCGATCGTCACGTGGGCCTCGTCGGGTTGCGGCGGCTCGAGCGTGGCGAGCTGCGACTGCAGCAGCGACGTCGGCATGAAGTGCCCGGAACGCTCGGACATCCGCTCCTCGATGAGCGCGCCGTCACCGGCCACGTGCACGAACACCACCCCGGGGGCCCGCAGCACGTCGCGGTACGAGCGCTTCAGGGCCGAGCAGGTCACGACGCCGTTCGTGCCGGCGTCCAGGTGTCCGCGGATCCAGCCGGCGACGACGTCGAGCCACGGCCAGCGGTCCTCGTCGGTGAGCGGGGTGCCCGCGTGCATCTTGTCGACGTTCGCCTGTGGGTGCATCGCGTCGCCCTCGGCGAACTCCCACCCGATCTGCTCCGCCACCATGGCGGCGACGGTCGACTTGCCGGACCCGGAGACCCCCATCACCACCAGGACACGTGCTTCCAGCCCGGTGTCGGCCGCCCCGGCAGCATCGGCCGCACCGAGGTCTGCTGCGCCGCTCATCGGATGAACACCCCGGCCAGCAGGACCCCGACCAGACCGAACACCGAGATGAGGCACTCGAGCACCGTCCACGTCTTGAACGTCTGCCCCACCGTGGTGCCGAGGTACCCCTTCACCAGCCAGAACCCGGCGTCGTTGACGTGCGACAGGAACACCGAGCCGGCTCCGATCGCGAGCACGAGCAGCGACGTCATCGGCGTCGACAGGTCGGCGGCGATCGGCGCCATGATGCCGGCGGCGGTCACGGTGGCGACCGTGGCGGACCCGGTCGCCACGCGGACCAGGGCCGAGACGACCCAGGCGACGAGCAGCACCGAGACGCCGGAGTCCTTGACGGCGTCGGCGATCACGCCGCCGATCCCGGTGTCGATGAGCACCTGCTTGAAGCCACCGCCGGCGCCGACGATGAGCAGCACCCCGGCGATCGGGGGCAGCGCGCTCTCGAGCGACTTCGACACCGCCGAGCGGTCCATGCCACCGCCGATCGCGAAGAAGACCATCGCGTAGACGGCCGCGATGCCGATGGCGATCATCGGCGAACCGAGGAAGTCGAGCAGGCTCACCCACGAGCCGGCGGCGTCGGGGGCGGTGGCCTCACGGATCGCCTGGGCGAGCATGAGCACGACCGGCAGCAGGATGCCGACCAGGGCGACGGTGAACGACGGGCTGCGCGGTTCGCTGATGACGCGCGTGAAGTCGCTCTTGCCGTTGGGCAGGGACGCGGTGTCCTGCGTGACGGGGCCGCGCCGGGCCTGGCGTCCGGGGTGTGCCGGGTCGTCCACGAATGCGGCGGACCCGGAACCCGACCCCGAGCCCGGGCCGGCGGTGGCGACCGCCCCGCGCGACCCGAACATGTCGGGGACGGGGATGTCGACCCAGCGGGCCGCGAACCGGGCGAAGAGCGGCCCGGCCAGGATGATCACCGGGATCGCCAGCACGATGCCGAAGGCGAGCGTGGTGCCGAGGTTCGCGCCGACGGTGGAGATCGCGACGAGCGGGCCGGGGTGCGGCGGGACGAACGCGTGCATCGTCGACAGGCCGACCAGGGCGGGGACGGCGATCTTCATGATCGGCACCTCGCTCCGCTTGGCGACCAGCACGATGATGGGGATGAGCAGGACGAGGCCGACCTCGAAGAACATCGGCAGCCCGATGAGCGCCCCGATCAGGGCCATCGTCCACGGCAGCGCCGCCTTCGACGACTTCCGCACCAGGGTGTCCACGACACGGTCCGCTGCGCCCGAGTCGACGAGCATCTTGCCGAACATCGCCCCCAGCCCGACCAGGATGCCGACGCTCGTCATGGTCGCGCCGAAGCCGTCGCCGAAGCTCGTGACCGCCTTGTCCGGCGCGAGGCCTGCGCCGATCCCGACGCCGAGCGCACCGATCGTGAGCGCGATGAACGGGTGCACCTTGAGCCAGGTGATGAGCACGATGATCACCACGATGCCGACGAGCGCCGCGATGATCAGCTGCGGGATGGAACCGGACGGGTCGACCGTCTCGGTGGTGCCACCCGCGGCGAGCAGGTGGTCCGGGAGAGCGTGAGGCATCAGCGCCCCTTCCTGGAGTCGCTGCTGCGCGGCTCCGTCGCCTTCGTGTCGAGGGTGGACTGGCGCGACGAACGCCGACCCTCAATAATCTGATTAATCAGACTATACGACGTCGTCCCGCGCGCCGACCGCCCGTCTCCGGAGTCTGCCGCTTCGATGGGACCGGCGTCACGGCGACCGCGTGACCCGTACTGCACGGAGGAAACGATGCCCACCGCACGCGGACTGCACGCCCACGTGCTCGACACCCTGGGCCAGCGGATCGTCGACGGCGACCTGGCCGCGGGCGCCGTCGTCCGACCCGAACTGGTGGCCGACGAGTTCGGGGTGTCCCGCTCGGTCGTCCGCGAGGCCCTGCGCGTCCTGCAGTCCCTCGGCCTGGTCGAGCCCCGGCAGCGGGTCGGCACGCTCGTCCGCGACATCACCGCGTGGGAGCTGCTCGCCCCCACGGTGATCCGGTGGCGCGGCGGATCACCGGCGTACTTCGTGCAGCAGCGGGAGCTCGTCGAACTCCGACTCGGCGTCGAACCGGTCGCGGCGTCCCTGACCGCCGGCTCCGAGGGCGCGGACGCCGTGCTCGCAGCCGCCGAGGACATGCTCGACGCCTGCGGACGCGAGGACAGCCGCGCCTACCTGGAGGCCGACGTCCGCTTCCACCGTGCACTGCTCACCGGGTCGGGGAACGCCGTGTTCGCGCACTTCGCCGGCACGGTCGAGGCCCTCCTGCGCACCCGCACGTCGGAGTCGCGCGACCCCATCACGCGCTGGACGCGCGAGGCGGCGCTCCGGCACGAGGCCGTCGGGCGCGCAGCGGTCGACGGTGACGCGGACGCCGCGGCGGCGGCGGCCACCGCGCTGCTCCGCGTGACGCGCGACGAGTTCATCACCGAGGCCCCGGCGGGCTGACCCGGCCACGGCGGTCCGACGCGACCCGGAGACGGCCTGGAGGCGCGTGCCGGGCCCGCCACGGGCCTCCCGTCCGCACTGCCCACGTTCTCGTGCGTGACGCGCGTCGACCGCGTCGGGTCCGTCAGCGTCGTCGTGCGAACAGCCGCGGGCCGCGCAGGCGGAGCCGCATCGTGACGGTGCCGAGCCAGCGGTCGTACTTGTAGCCGACCTTCCCCATCCGGCCGACCTCCTCGAAGCCGAGCCGCTCGTGCAGCCGGATCGACGCCTCGGCCTGGCGGTCCGCGATGACGGCGACGACCTCGCGCACGCCGGCCGACCGGCACTCGTCGAGCAGCGCCTCCATCAGTGCGCGGCCGAGCCCCTTGCCACCGGACGCGGCGCCGAGGTAGATCGAGTCCTCGACGACGTGGTTCGAGCGGTCCCGGGGGTTCCACGCGTCGACCAGGGCGTACCCGAGGATCTGTCCGGCAGGGTTCTCCGCCACCAGGAACGGCAGGCGGCGCTTCCGGATGTCGTCGTAGCGCTTCTTCCACGCGGCGTAGGTGAACGCCGCCGGGTCGAAGGTCACCGACGAGTTGCGGACGTAATGCGTGTGGATCTCGCGCACGTGGGGCAGGTCCCCCACCTCGGCCGCACGGATGCGGTACTCGAAGGCCGTCTCGGTCGCCACGGGGGCACGCAGGTGTCGCGGCAGGACCCGCCGTCGCTGGTATTCCTCCTCGAGCACGTGCCGAGCCTACTGAGCGGGCAGCGTCCAGTCGACGGGCGGTGCGCCCTGCGACTCGAGCAGGGCGTTCACCTGCGAGAACGGGCGGCTGCCGAAGAACCCGCGCGACGCGCTGAGCGGGCTCGGGTGGGCCGACGCGACGACCGGGGTGTCACCGAGGAGCGGTCGCACCGACCCGGCCTGGGCGCCCCAGAGCACGGCGACGAGCGGGCCGCCACGGGCGACGAGGGCACGGACGGCCTGGTCGGTCACCGCCTCCCAGCCCTTGCCGCGGTGACTGCCGGCCTCGCCCGCCTGCACGGTGAGCACCCGGTTGAGCAGCAGGACGCCCTGGTCGGACCAGGCCCGCAGGTCACCGTGCTGCGGCGGCGTCACCCCGAGGTCGTCGGCGAGCTCGCGGTAGATGTTCGCCAGGCTGCGCGGCACCGGACGGACGGCCGGGTCGACCGCGAACGACAGGCCGATCGGGTGGCCGGGCGTCGGGTACGGGTCCTGCCCGACGACCAGCACCCTGACGGCGTCGAACGGGGTCGTGAAGGCACGCAGGACGTCGCCGCCAGCGGGCAGGTAGTGACGGCCCGCAGTGGTCTCGTCCCGCAGCCATGCGCCGATCCGGTGCACGTCGGGCTCCACGGGTGCGAGCGCCGACGCCCAGCCGGGGTCGACCAGGTCGGCGAGCGGCCGGGGTTCCACGTCGGCTACGCGCCCATGGTGGCGACGGCCACCGACTCCTCGCCGGCCATCACGCGCCAGACGCTGCCGGTCCCGCGGACCTCGAGCGCGCCCTCGCCGACGACGAGCGTGGTGTCCTCGTCGATCGCGAGTCCGGCGGTGACGAACTCGGCCTCGGCGCTGGCGATGAGCCGCGCGAGCGTGCCGGCCTGCACCGCGTGCACGTCGATGGTCAGGTCGACCAGGCCGAGGCCCTCGCGGAGCTCGACCTCGTCCAGGCCCTCGGACGCCGCTTCGGGGCAGATCTCGACGCCGCCGATGCGCCAGCCGCCCACCAGGGCACGGTCGGCGGCGATCATCGCACCGGCCGAGTAGCCGAGGTAGGGCAGACCGTCGGAGACGAGCAGCCGGAGCTGGTCGACGAGCGGGGCGATCGCCGCCAGGTAGTCGGGGGTGACGCCGCCGCCGACCACCAGGGCGTCGACGTCGCTCAGGACGGTGGTGTCGAAGACCTGACCGGCTGCGACCTCGGTGACGAGCACCTCGGCCGTGCGCGGGCCGCCGAGGACCTCGGCGATGTCGGCGGTCGACGACGGGCTGCCGCCGTCCGGGCCCGCCACGGAGAGCAGGGCGATGCGCGGGGTGCTCCGGCCGACCGCTGCCGAACGGGCGGTGGCCTCGGCGAGGAACGGCGCTGCGGCGTCCGAGGCGGCGAACAGACCGCCGCCGACCAGGTGGATGCTCACGACTCGGCCGTCACGGGGGCGAGGGCGCTCCACGGGAACGTGATCCAGCCGTCGACCCGACGCCACACGTGGTCGGGTTCGAGGACGGTGCCGGGCTTCGAGTACAGGCAGGCGCTCCGGACGTCGGCACCGGCGTTCCGGATGATGTCGACCACCAGGCGCAGGGTGCGGCCGGAGTCCGACACGTCGTCGACGACGAGGACCCGCTTGCCCGCCAGGCTCGGGGCGTCGAGGGCGGGGGCGAGCACGACCGGCTCCTCCAGCCGCTGCTCGACGTCGGTGTAGAACTCGACGTTGATCGAGCCGCACTCCTTGGTGCCGAGCGCGTACGCCACGGCGCCGGCGATGATCAGTCCGCCGCGGGCGACGGCGACGACGACCTCGGGCTCGAAGCCGCTGGACAGGACGTCCTTGGCGAGCAGGCGTGCGGCGTCACCGAACTCGAGCCAGCCGAGTACCTCGGGCCCGCTCGTCACGGTCACGGTGGACGGAGCCGCGGGCTCGGGTTCGCTGCTGATCGGCATCCGACCACGGTACCGGCAGGGAGCCCACGCCCGCGACCCGCGCCCGCCGCCCGGGCGCTGCGTGGGGCCGGCGCGGGTCCGGCGCGGGTTGGGCGCGGGTCGGGCGCCGTCCGCTCAGCGGGGCGTCAGCGGGCCGCGGGCCAGCTTGTGCTGCGCCGACTGCGCCACCGGCCGGATCGTCACGAGGTCGAGGTTCACGTGGGCCGGCAGCTCCACGGCGTGCACGATCGCCTCGGCGACGTCGTCGGCCACGAGCGGCTCCGGCACGTCGTCGTACACCGCGGCGGCCTTCTGCTCGTCCCCGCGGAACCGGGTGAGCGCGAACTCGTCGGTCTTCACCATGCCCGGCGCGATCTCGACGACCCGGATCGGCTCCCCGTTCAGCTCGAGCCGGAGTGCGCCGACCAGGGCGTGCTCGGCGAACTTCGCGGCGTTGTAGCCGCCACCGTTCTCGTACGCGACGAACCCGGCGGTGCTGGTGACCGTGACGATGTCCGCTCCCCCGGACGCGCGAGCGCGATCGCGCAGGTGCGGCAGCAGCGCGGAGACGACATGCTTCGTGCCGATCACGTTGACCTCGAACATGGCGCGCCAGTCGTCGACGTCGGACTCCTCGACACTCGCCGAACCGAACGCCCCACCGGCGTTGTTCACGAGCACGTCGGCGCCGCCGAGGTCCGCCACCCGCGCGGCGAGCGCCGCCACGTCGTCGGCGTCCGTGATGTCGGCGACCAGGGTCTCGGCCCCGGTCTCCGCGGCGAGCGCCTCGAGCTTCGCGGCGCGGCGGGCCACGGCGAGCACGTCCCAGCCCCGCGACCGGAACAGCCGAACGGTGGCCGCCCCGATGCCCGAGCTCGCTCCGGTGACGACTGCGCGCCGTGCTGCCATGTGATCTGCCTCCTGCGTCGGTGACCGGGGCACGTCGTGGCCCGGTCCGTCCACCGTACCGAGCGGGACGGTTCCGGCACCGCACCGGGCCGTCCAGGTCACGATCCGGTAACGTGACCGGCGATGACGACGGATGCCGCCCCTCCCGCCCCCTCGGCCCCGGCGACGCAGTTCGAACCCGGTCGAGCCCCGCGCCGGATCCCGATGTGGGACACCGCGCGGTTCGTCGCGGTCACGCTCGTGGTCATCGGGCACGCGATCCAGCGGCAGACGCCGGCGAGCGAGCACGCCCTGGCCCTCTACACGTTCATCTACGCGTTCCACATGCCGGCGTTCGGCGTGATCAGCGGCTACTTCTCGTCGGCGGACACCCCGACCGCGAAGCGGATGCGCCGGACGATCACGGACATCGTCGTGCCGTACATCATCATGCAGACGATCTGGACCGTGGTGCAGGGCCTCGTCGAGGGCGGCAAGGACTTCAACCCGACGAAGCCGACGTGGACCCTGTGGTTCCTGCTGGCCCTGGGCATCTTCAAGCTGATCCTGCCGTACCTGGCGCAGCTGCGGTGGCCACTGTTCTGGGCGGTCGTGTTCAGCATCGGCGTCGGCTACTTCGACAACGTCGACTCGACGCTCTCGCTGTCCCGCGCGATCAGCCTGCTGCCGTTCTTCCTGCTCGGGTGGCAGGTCAAGCAGTGGGGCGTCTTCGACCGCTGGTACGAGGCGTCCCGTCGCACGGTCGTCCGGGTGCGGATCGCCGCCGTCGTGGTGTTCGCCGCCTGGGCGGTGTCGTGCGCGGTCTGGATCCCGCAGTTCAAGGAGTTCGACCTGCACCACTGGTTCTTCTACGACGACTCCTACTCGGGGCTCGGCGAGGACGCCTGGTGGGCGGGTGCGGTGCGGTTCGGCCTGATGCTGCTCGCGACCCTGCTGACGGCGTCGTTCCTGGTGCTCATCCCCCGTCGGAACATCTGGATCACGCAGTTCGGCGCCGCGACGATGTACGTCTACCTGCTCCACACGTTCGTCCTCTACCCGATCCGGGAGTCCGGCGTCCTGGCCGGCGAGCACTCGGCCTGGCCGTTCGTGCTCCTCATGGTCGTCATCGCGTGCGTCGTCAGCCTCTTCCTGGCGCAGCCCTTCGTGCGGCGCGGGATGCGGTGGCTGCTCGAGCCGAAGGTCGACTGGCTGTTCCGCCGCGACGCGTGACATTGCCGCGCAAGCAGTCGTCTTCGCTGCGCTCAGTCGGCAGCGCGCGACGTCGCGGCAGGCCGCGACCGATCCCCGTGGTCGCCGCCGTCAGCCCCGGGCACCATCCTGGCCTGGAGGCGCGGGGCGGGCCCGGCGGGTGCGTTACGTCCCGAGGCGGGTGCGGTGGTGCGGGCCCGGCCACCTGCGTACCGTGACACCCGACGCACAGCAGCGCCGAGCCTCCGGGCCGAGCGCAAGGCGACCCGACGACCAGCCGCACCGGACAGGAGCACCAAGATGACCGAGCACGACGCCGCGCAGTGGCAGTTCGAGACCACCCAGGTCCACGCCGGCGCACAGCCGGACCCGACCACGGGCGCCCGAGCGACGCCGATCTACAAGACGACCTCGTACGTCTTCGCGAACTCGGACGAAGCGCGCGACCTGTTCGCGCTCGCCAAGCCGGGCAACATCTACTCCCGGATCATGAACCCGACGAACGACGTCGTCGAGCAGCGGATCGCCGCGCTCGAGGGCGGGTCCGGGGCCCTGCTCGTCGCGTCCGGCCAGGCTGCCGAGACCTACGCGGTGCTGAACATCGCGGGGGCGGGTGACCACATCGTGTCGTCGTCGTCGATCTACGGCGGCACGTACAACCTGTTCAAGTACACGCTGGCGAAGCTCGGCATCGAGACGACGTTCGTCGAGGACCAGGACGACCTCGAGGAGTGGCGCCGCGCGGTCCGCCCGAACACGAAGCTGTTCTTCGCCGAGACCATCGGCAACCCGAAGATCAACGTCCTCGACATCACGGGTGTCAGCGACGTCGCCCACGAGTCCGGCGTCCCGCTGATCGTCGACAACACGATCGCGACGCCGTACCTGATCCGTCCGTTCGAGCACGGCGCCGACATCGTGGTGCACTCGGCCACGAAGTTCCTCGGTGGCCACGGCACGGTCATCGGCGGGATCATCGTCGACGGCGGGAAGTTCGCCTGGTCGCAGCACGCCGACCGGTTCCCGGAGTTCAACACGCCCGACCCGTCGTACCACGGTGCGGTCTTCGCCGAGGCGGTCGGCAACGAGCTCGCCTACATCGTGAAGGCCCGGGTGCAGCTGCTCCGCGACCTCGGTGCGTCGAACTCGGCGGACACGGCGTTCGCACTGCTGCAGGGCATCGAGACCCTGTCGCTCCGCATCGAGCGGCACGTGTCCAACGCGCAGGAGATCGCGGAGTGGCTCGACCAGCACCCCGACGTCGCCACGGTCGCCTACGCCGGTCTGCCGACGTCGCCCTGGTACGCCGCCGCGAACCGGTACGCGCCGAAGGGCGTCGGCGCCGTGCTGTCGTTCGAGCTCAAGGGCGGGGTCACCGCGGGCAAGGCGTTCGTCGACAACCTGCAGCTGTTCTCGCACCTGGCGAACATCGGCGACGTCCGCTCGCTCGTCATCCACCCGGCGTCGACCACGCACTCGCAGCTCACTCCCGAGCAGCAGCTCACCACCGGGGTCACGCCCGGCCTGGTGCGCCTGTCGGTCGGCATCGAGAACATCGCCGACCTGAAGGCCGACCTCGAGGCCGGGCTCGCCGCGGCCCGGGCGATCGCGCAGGAGAGCCAGCGCGCGTAGGGCTTGCGCGCCGCCTGTCTGCCTGCCCGCCTGCCCGCCTGTCGATGCGGGTGCATGTTGCGACGTCCCACGTGTCGATCGACGCGTGGGACGTCGCTCGTTGCACACGCATCCGGTACGTGCGCATCGTGCGACGATCCACGAGTCGAACGACGCGCACGATGTCGGAACATGCGTACGCACGCAACGGCCTGCGCGGCCCGGAGCCCGGCCGCGCGCCGGACGTGACGTAACACGGCGGCGGCGACCCGCGCCTCCCGGCAGACTGGACCCACGATGGACTGGCAGACGACCCCCGAGGACTCCGTCCCGTCCACCCTGGTGCCCGGCACCGAACTCGGCACACTCGGCAAGCCGCCCGTGACCGGTGCCTGGCGTCCCGGTGACCACCCGGGTGCACGCCACTTCGAGTCCCTCGGCGAGCAGTGGGTGCGCGGCGGTCGCCTCCCGTCCGTGCGCGTGGCCTACGAGACGTGGGGCACGCTCAACGCCGCCCGCGACAACGCGGTGCTCGTCCTGCACGCACTGACCGGTGACTCGCACGTCGCGGGCGCCCCCGGCCCGGGCCACCGCACAGCCGGCTGGTGGGGTGACGTCGTCGGGCCCGGCCGGGCGATCGACACCGACCGGTGGTTCGTGATCGCGCCGAACATGCTCGGCGGCTGCCAGGGCACCACCGGGCCGTCGTCGGTGTCGCCGACGGGCGCTGAGTGGGGCTCGCGGTTCCCGTTCGTGACGGTGCGCGACCAGGTCGAGGTGCAGGCGCAGCTCGCCGACCGGCTCGGCATCGAGACCTTCGCGGCGGTCGTCGGCGGGTCGATGGGCGGCATGCACGCCCTCGAGTTCGCGGTCTCGCACCCCGCGCGTGTGCAGCGTCTGGCTGTCCTGGCGTCGACGGCGCAGACCACCGCCGACCAGATCGCGGCGAACTCGCTGCAGCGGGCGGCGATCCAGATGGACCCGGCGTTCGCCGGCGGCGACTACTTCGAGGCCGAGGCCGGCGAGGGACCGCACCGGGGACTGTCACTGGCCCGGCGGATGGCGCTCATGACGTACCGCGCGTCGGACGAGCTGAACAGCCGCTTTGCGCGGTCCTGGCAGAGCGACGTCTCCCCGCTCGGCGACGACGGCCGGTTCTCCGTGGAGAGCTACCTCGACTTCCACGGCAACAAGTTCACGCGGCGGTTCGACGCCTCGAGCTACGTCACGCTGACGTACGCGATGGACTCGCACGACGTCGGTGCCGGGCGCGGCGGGGTGTCGGCCGCCCTCGGGCTGGTGACCGCGCGGACCCTGGTCGTGGGGATCTCGAGCGACCGGCTGTTCCCCGTCGAGGACCAGCACCGGATCGCCGCGGGCGTGCCGGACGCGCTCGACGGGGACACCGCAGCGGTGATCGAGAGCGAGTTCGGACACGACGGGTTCCTCATCGAGCACGAGCAGGTCGGGGCGCACCTGCGGCGGTTGCTCGAGCCCTGAGCGGGGCCTGCCGTCACCGCGGCGCGCCGAAGACCCCCCAACGGGTGGCGCGCGTGGAATGATGGCGTGGAGCCCGGCACTGACCGACGCTCGGTTTCCCGCACCACCCAGATCGTCACCAACCAGGACATCGATGGACTTCATCGCACAGGAACGCGACCGCTTGCTGCGGTCGGCGACCCGTGTCGTGGGCATCGTCTGCGCGCTCGTCAGCGTCGTGGGCATCCTCTCCGCGGCCGCCGTGCCCACGGCGTCCCTCATCGGCGCACTCCTCTGCATCGCCGCGATGATCACCGCGCTCGTGTGCTTCGGCCGCGGCGGTGAAGTGTGGTGGACCGCCGCCATCGTCGTCGCCGGGCTCGCCACGATGGTGTTGCTCTTCACCGGCGTCGACGACTCGGCGCGGCCCCTCGTCGCCAGCGCCGTCATGCCCCTGGCTGCCGGCGGGCTCTCGGCACCGCTGATGGCACAGCGCGGGCACCCGGTCGGTCTCGGCATCACCATCGCCGGCGGCGGTGCCGTGGTGGTGCTCATGGTCTGGGGATCGGGCTCGCTCCTGTCGACCCCGGTCAGCGGCGCACTGCTCGGGTGGATCCTGATGGCCGTCGTGGCGATCTGGATCTCGCGCAGCATCCCCCGCGTCGCCCGCCGCATCTACAGCATCGGCACCGCCCACCGCGCCGAACGGCAGGCCAGCGAGACCGAGGCGCAGCGCCGCCAGGGTGCCCGCCTGCTGCACGACACCGTGCTCGCGACCCTGACGCTGCTCGCGCACTCCGGCGTCGGCGTCTCCGAGCAGGCGATGCGCGAGCAGGCCGCCGAGGACGCCCGACTGCTGCGGCACCTGCGCCTCGGTGCGACCCCGCAGCCCTCGCAGTCCGGTGACTACTCGCTCACCCGTGAAGAAGAGTCACCGCTCGGGCAGACCCTCGAGTCGGTCAAGCAGCGCTTCGGCCGGATGGGGCTCGAGGTCAGCTGGCACGGCACCGGGCAGGTCCTGCTGCCGTCGAACGTGCTCGACGCGTTCCTGCTCGCGCTCGGCGAGTGCCTCGAGAACGTCCGTCGGCACGCCGGCGTCGGCGAGGCCCACGTCACGATCGTCCACGACAACGAGGTCGTCCGTGCGATGGTCACCGACTCCGGCGTCGGCTTCGACCTCACCACCGTCAGTGCCGAGCGACTCGGCTTCAAGGAGAGCGTCGTGAACCGCCTGCGCGAGGTCGGCGGCGACGCCAAGCTCTTCTCCGCGCCGGGCTCCGGCACCACCGTCGTCCTGGAGGCACCGCGATGACCCGGGTCCCCGAGGACACCATCGGCCGCCGCCTGCCCGGTGAGACGGCTCCGCCCGCACCCCGCACCCGCCGCGAGGCGCGTGAGCGGTACCGCACGAGCGAACGCCGCCAGGCCAGAGGGCTCCCGTCGACGTCCACCGGCGCCCGGTCCCTGCGGCAGGCCGCGAAGCCCGGCGCCTCGCTCGGTGCGGGGTACCTCGGCCTCGGCGCCGCGGTCCTCACCGCGATCGAGGCCGTCGCCGGCATCGCGTTCTTCCTGGTGCGCTGGAACGAGTACTCCGACCCGTGGCTGCCCGCCGTCGCCTGGGCGCTCTACCTCGTCGCGGCCGTCGGGGTCGGACTCAGCGTCCTGACCTACGGCGAACGCCTGACGGGTCCGGCCTTCGCGCTGATCTGCGTCGTGCTGGCCTGCGTCGTCACGCTCGACTTCATCGGCATCTGGCCCGAGCACGACATCGCACACACCGCCACGGCGTCGATGGCCGCGGGCTTCGCCCTGCTGCCGATCGCCACGCTCCGACCCGCCCGCGAGGTCGCCGCCGCCATCGGCGTGCTCGGCATCGCGTTCATCGTGATGGCCGTCGCGTCGACGCCGATCACGCACGACACCATGCCCGGCATCGTGTCCCTGCTGTCACTCGTCGTCGTGCCGCCGGCGCTCGCGCTGTACGTCGTGCAGCGGTTCCGCCAGCTCGTGCAGCGCGAACTCGACCGGGTGCTCGTGCAGAGCAACGTGCAGGCGCCGCAGTTCGCCGTCGGCATGCTCGCCTCGGACGAGCTCGCCCGGCTCGACCTGGCCGCCGAGAAGCTGCTCGACGCCGTCGCGAACGGCACCGACCCCCTGCCGTTGTCCGACGCCTCGAGCTCCGTCGCCGCGTCGCTCGCCACCGAGCTCCGCCTGCACCTGATCGAGGGACGCCGCGAGACCTGGCTCTACCACGCCATCACCGAGTCCGACCACCTCGGTCGCTCGGTGAGCGTCGCCGACCCGACCGCCCTGGCCGGGCACCTCTCCCCCACGCAGCGCGACGGGTTGCTGCAGGCGATCTGGCAGATGGTCGGCGACGGCCGCACCGCGCAGCCCGGCATGCCCGTCGTCTCCGTCACCCTCGGCCCGATCGGCTCCGACGGTCACCCGGTCAGCGACGACACGATGGACGTGCCCGTCGTGATCGAGTCCCGCGGGGTGCCCCGGCGCAGCCTCGGCCCGACGGCCTGGAGTGCCCTGCAGCGCATCGGCCCGTACACCGAGACCGTCCGCGACGGCACGCTGCACATCGTCGCCCACTGCGTCGTGAACCGACATCCGTCGATGTAGCTGCCGGACACCCGCACGCCTCACCGACTTCCGGCCCGCATCCTCCTAGGATCGGCCGAGCAACCGCACCGAGAAAGGACGCCAGCATGGCGACTCCAGAGGAACCGATCCGACTCGCACTGGTCGACGACCACAGGATGCTCCTCGGCGCGCTCACGGAGTGGATCCGGAACGCCGCCGACGACATCACCCTGGTGGCCGCCGTCACGACCTGGCCCGAGCTCCTGACGAGCCCGGCGTTCCCGGTCGACGTGGTGCTGCTGGACCTGGACCTCAAGGACTCCATCCCGGTGTCGCTGAAGATCTCGACGCTCAAGACCGCGGGCGTCAAGACCGTCGTGATGAGCACGTACTCGGAGCCGAACGTCGTGCGCGAGGCCCTCGGTGCCGGCGCCCTCGGGTACCTCGTCAAGAGCGAGGACGCCGACATGATCGTCGAGGCGATCCGCTCCGCCCAGCGCGGCGAGCAGTACGTCTCGGCCGAACTCGACCTCGCCATCAACAGCGGTGACGTCGGCGGTGTCCCGAAGCTCAGCGCCCAGGAGCGTCGCGTGATGGCCCTGTACGGCGGTGGCGAGCCCGTCAAGAGCGTCGCCTACCAGCTCGGCATCTCCGAGGAGACCGCGAAGAGCTACCTCAAGCGCATCCGCGAGAAGTACCGCGTCGCCGGCTTCGACGTGGGCACGAAGGTGGCGCTCCGGAAGCGTGCGATCACCGACGGCATCATCGTGCAGGACGGCAGCCCCCTGGGCCTGTAGCGCCGCGTGCACGCTGCGCTTCGTGCGCACAGATGGTCGGGTCCCGTCACGGGAACCGACCATTTCTGCTCACCATGGGCGGTCTCCCGCACCCACCGGACGGACGGGAGGCCCGTGGCGGCGTCGCCACGGGCCTCCCGTCCGTCGGTGCGCGCGCGCACCCCGCGTGTCAGGCCGTCGGGACCGGTGCGGTGATCGGACCGGTCGACGGCGACGAGGAGCGCAGCGACGCGCGACGGGTGCTCCGCCGCTCGACGGCGTAGCTCACCATCGTCACCAGCACACCGAGCAGCGCCAGGCCGATGCCCAGCCAGCCCGGTGCGAGGAACCCGAAGCCGGCGGCGATGACGGCACCGCCCAGGGCCGCACCGATCGAGTTGCCGATGTTGAACGCCGAGTGGTTCAGCGCCGCCGCGATCGTGCGGGCATCCCCCGCGACGTCCATCAGGCGCGACTGCACCGCCGGCGGGATCGCGGACGAGGTCGCCCCGAGCAGGAACGCGCCGAGCAGCATGCCCCAGAGCCACTGCGCCGTGAGGACGGTGAGGAGCAGCGCTCCGATCAGCGCGAACATGCCGACGTAGATGGTGCGCTTCACGCTGTGGTCGGCCAGGTGTCCGCCGAGCACTCCGCCGACGACCATGCCGATGCCCACGACGACGAGCACGATCGGCACGAACGACTCGGGCATGCCGGTGACGTTCTGCACGAGCGGCGAGATGTACGAGTACACCGCGAAGAACCCGCCGAACCCGACGGCGCCGAGACCCATCACGATCCACACCTGCGGCACACGGAACGCCCGGAGCTCACGACCGATCGTGGCGTGCTCGTCGCGGGCGCTCTTCGGCACGAAGGCCGCGACGGCCAGGAACGTCAGGGCGAACAGCGCGGCGACCACGCCGTAGGCTACCCGCCACCCGGCCACCTGTCCGACCCAGGTGATCGCCGGGACCCCGACGACGTTCGCGACCGACAGGCCGAGCAGGACCATCGCGATGCCCTTGCCGCGCTTGCCCGGGCCCATCATGTCGCCGGCGACGATCGACGCGATGCCGAAGTAGGCGCCGTGCGGCAGGCCCGCGACGAAGCGGGCGACGAGCACCAGACCGAACGAGGGCAGCAGCGCGCTCGCGATCGTCGCGACGACGAACCCGACGAGCAGCACGAGGATCAGGCCCTTGCGCGGGAACCGGGCGGACATCGCCGCGATGGTCGGCGCACCGACGACGACCCCGAGGGCGTACGCGCTGACGAGCCAGCCGGCGTGGGCGATCCCGGCGTCGGGGTCGATGCCGTACTGCTCGGGGAGCAGGGCCTGCGCGATGTTCGGCAGTAGTCCCATCGCGACGAACTCGGTCGAGCCGATGGCGAAGCCGCCGAGGGCGAGCGAGATGAGCGCGAGGGTGCGACGCGCAGGCGTGAGCTGTGACATGGGGCCTGTTCTCGTGACGGGAGGGTCTGGGCGGCCGTCACAGCGGGACTGCCGTTCGGGCAGCGCGGTCACGGCGGGGAGTGCCGGTCCGGGTTCAGCGGCGAACGGGACTGGCCGGGCGGTGTCGATCACCCGGTCTTCGCAGTGTAGACCGCTCCAAAGCCCCAACGGAAGCCGGACAGTGCCCGGTGGTCGCCGCGCTGCGCACGCCGGAGGGGTCAGCGGATCGGCGGCGGCGGGTCAGCGGGTCGGCGGCGGGTCGGCGGCGGCGGCGGGTCGGCGGCGGCGGGTCGCCGGGTCGGCGAGTGGGCGGGAGTCTCGGCAAGGCGGACAGTTCTTGCGGTCTGCGACACGTGCAGTGCCCGTCAGCGCGAGACTCGGGTCAGACCCAGCGGCAAGCCCCGGCCGCGAGCACGACCGTCGGCCCGCCAGCGCGTCAGGTCAGGCCGCCTGACGCTCCGCGTGGGCCGGACGTGCGGTGGTGACTGCGGGCTCGGGCAGCTCGTCGCGGTGGACCCATCCGGTGCCGCACTCCGCGCAGGTCGCCCAGGCGTTGTCGCCCTGTTCATCCGTGTCGATGACGACCGTTCGCAGGTCGCAGTCGGGGCACCAGCCGTCGTGCATCATCACGCGCTCCTCGTCGTCTCGCAGGCCACCCGGTGTGGCTCGATGCAGACAATGAGACACCCGACCACCGACATCCGAGGGAGGGCACCGGCGTGTCGTCCGCGCCGAGGACGCAGGATGGCGACGTGCCCACCGTCACGACCGTCCTGGCCTCCTGCGCCGCCGGCGCGCCTGCGAACTGCGAGAACGTCACCGACCCGGTCGGGATCGTCGTCGTCGTGGTGTTCGCGGTCGCCGGCCTCGTCCTGCTGACGGTCGCCGCGGTCTTCGGCACCGACCCTCGTCGCCGTAGGCGTCCGCGTCGGCGCCGCTGACCGCTACTCGCCGAGCGCGGCCTCGAGCCGTTCGAGCTTGCCGTCGATCTCCCCGGTGTGCCCGGGGCGGATGTCGGCCTTGAGGACGAGCGACACCCGCGTGCCGTACTCGCCGACGGCCTCGGTGGCGCGCTTGACGACGTCCATGACCTCGTCCCACTCCCCCTCGATCTCGGTGAACATCGACGAGGTGCGGTTCGGCAGCCCGCTCTCGCGCACCACGCGCACGGCGGCCGCGACGGCGTCGTGCACGGACCCGTCGGACGTTGCAGCGGGACCACCGGACGGAGCGACGGAGAAGGCGACGATCATGCGTCCATCCTGCCCGGCTCGGGCTGGTCGCGCACGGACGGCGACGAGCGCGCCGACACCCGTCCGGACCCCGCAGCCCGTCCCATCCGCACCAGCACGACCACGCTCCACACCAGGAGCGCCACCTCGAGTACGTTCCGCAGCGTGAGCACCACGAGGATCCACGGCTGCACGCCGAGCAACTGGTCGTAGTAGCCCGGGTAGACCAGCTGCGTGAGCAGGGCCATCGGCAGCGCGAGCACCGCGATGGGCACGAACCGACGCGCACTCGGGGTACTCGCCGCGAGTCCCCACACGATCGGCACCGCGAACCAGCCGATGTACTGCGGCGACCCCACCTTGTTCGTCGCGATGAGCGCCGCGACGAACAGG
Organism: Curtobacterium sp. MCPF17_051; assembly: GCF_003234595.1. Classification (NCBI taxonomy): domain Bacteria; kingdom Bacillati; phylum Actinomycetota; class Actinomycetes; order Micrococcales; family Microbacteriaceae; genus Curtobacterium; species Curtobacterium sp. MCPF17_051. Next base: position 81,820 of record NZ_QKSE01000004.1, read on the forward strand.
AGCGCGAGGACCGGTGCGAGCTCGGCCCGACGGGCGCCCCGGTGTGCGGCCCAGAGCGCGAGCACGACCCCGGCCACCACGACGACGGCCATCAGCGGCGTCGACACCGCGGCGGCGGCGGACGTGCCGGCACCGGACACCTCGAACGTCAGGATCTCCTGGTCGTAGAACACCGCTGCGCCCGGGACGCCGAAGGCTGCGGCCCACATGAAGGGCGTCGCGAGCGGTGACTCGATCTGCAGCGCACGGCCGGTCTGCTCACCGACGAAGGACAGCAGGTACGGCGCACCGCCCCACAGCACGTCGACGAGCACGATCAGGGCGCTCAGCACCAGGGCTCCGGCGAGCACACCGCGGCGGTGTCCGCGACGCAGGAGCAGCAGCACCGCGACGAGCGCCGCGGGCCACACCTTCGTCCACGCGCCGGCGGTGAAGAGCGCGGAGGCGACGGCCGGCCTCGAGGCCACGAACGCCACGCCCACCAGCGCGAACACCGTCGCGACGGTGTCGATCCGACCGAGCGCGATCGGCCCGAGCGCGAGCAGGAACAGCAGCCACCACCAGACGACCCGCACGCCGTGCACGCCGAAACGGTCGGACGACCCCACACGCGCCCGGAACCGCCACAGGGACGCGCACGCCACGGCGTCGAGCAAGACCATCAGCAGCAGCCAGCCGGTGCCGATGGACTCGACTCCCCCGAGCGCCGCAGCCGCCATCGGCACGATCGCCAGGATCGGGTACACCCACGCGCCGTCGATGCCGACCCAGAAGTCCGCGGTCCGCCCGGTCTCGATCCAGCGACTGTAGGTGATGGTCACGTCACCGAGCGGCAGGTTCGCCGACACGAGGGTCAGCCACCACAGGAACCCGTGCACGGCGACGAACGCCAGGACGAAGCCGGCGAGTTCGAGCCACCGGGTCGAGGTCCTCTGCACCGGACGAGCGTAGCGGCCGGACCAGGGGCGATCGATGCCACGATCTCAGGCTCTCCCGAGCATGACGTGTCACCGTTCCTTTCGTGACCTCCGACACCCCGCGCAAGCGCCGCAAGGCCGTCATCTGGATCTCCGTCATCGCCGCCGTCGTCGTCCTCGGCGTCGTTGGCGCGGTCGTCTTCACGAACGTCTACACGAGCACCGAGAACGCGAAGGCCTCGGCCGCACCGTCCGTCGCCGCCACCCGCGAGGCCTCCACCCTCGACGACACGGACCTGTCCGGCGAGTGGACGGTCGGCGGGGACTCCGAGGCCGGGTACCGCGTCCACGAGGTCCTGAACGGCTCCGACGTCACCGTCACCGGCCGCACCGACAGCGTCGCCGGCACCGCGACCGTCGACGGCACGAGCATCACCGCCGCGAAGATCACGGTGCAGGTCGCCGACATCACCACCGACTCCGACCAGCGCGACGCCTACTTCCGCGACTCCGCGATGGACGCGGCGGCGTTCCCCGAGGCCACCTTCGAACTCACCGAACCGATCGCCGACGCGGTCCCGAGCGGCTCCGACACGACGACCGTGACGGCTCCGGGGAAGCTCACCCTGCACGGCGTCACGAAGGACGTCACCGCGAAGCTGCAGGTCGGCCTGAACGGCGACGGCGTCGACATCTCCGGTTCGGTCCCGATCACCTTCTCGGACTACGGCGTGCAGGCCCCGAGCCTGGGGTTCGTCAAGGTCGACGACGCCGGTTCCGTCGAGTTCCTGGTGCACGCGACCCCCGCGAGCTGACGTCCGCGACGCGCGTCACGCCCGTGAGGTGACCGCCGACGGCCTGGAGGCACGGTGCCAGCTGGCACCGCGCCTCCAGGCCGTCGGTCGCTTGCGTCCTGGGGCCGCACCCGCTCGCTCATGCGTGCGCATGTTGCGACCTTCCACCTGTCGAACCCGTGGTGTCCTGTCGGAACATGCGCACGAACCTATTGCGTGCGCATCCGGCGACAGAACACGCGTCGATCCCCTCGTGGATCGTCGGAAGGTGCACGCGCACCGACCGCTAGCCGCGCGCGTCCCCGTCGACCACCAGGTCCCGCACGACCCCCGGCAGCTCGGCGATGAGCGTCGTCATCGGGAACGGTCCGCCGCCGGAGGCCCGCCGCGCCGCGAGCCCGTGCACCACCGCGGCCGACGCGGCCAGGTGCGCGAGGTCCGACGGCGCGAGCGACGAACCGGCCGCCTCGACGGAGCCCTGCCGCGCGGCGACGAGCGCCCCGAGCAGCCCGCCGAGCACGTCCCCGGCACCGGCCGCCGCGAGCCACGGCGTCGCCGAGGACGCCACGAGCCGCACCGACCCGTCCGGGGTGACCACGTGGGTCCGCTCCCCCTTGAGCAGCACGACGCTGCCGGTCTGCTCGGCCGCACGGAGCGCTGCGGCGGCCGGGTCCTGCTCGATCTCGGCGCGATCGACTCCCAGGAACGAAGCGAGCTCACCGGCGTGCGGGGTGAGCACGGCGAGTGGCCCGAGCTCGACGAGCGGGATCGCCCCGGCGTCGACGACGACCGGTACGCCGTCGTCGGACGCGTGCGAGAAGCCCGACGCCGTCGTCGCGTCCAACTCTCCGAGCGACGATGCCGAGACACCGGAGCCGACGAGCCAGGCCTGCACCCGGCCGATGCCGGACACGACCTCGGGGCGGCGGGTGAGCACGTGATCGGTGGCGCGTGCGGGTCCGACGTACCGGACCATGCCGACGCCGGTGTGCACGGCGGCGTCGACGCCCAGCACCGCGGCGCCCGGGTACTGGTCGGAGCCGGTGGCGACGCCGAGCACCCCGCGGCGGTACTTGGTGGACTCCCCCGTCGGCGCGGTGACCCACGCGGCGGCATCGGACGGTCGGACGGGCACGAAGTCGTTCACCGGCCCCACGTTACGGTGGAGCACATGAGCCTGTTCCTGCCTGGTCGCGTGGTGGTCTTCGACTACGGCGAGGTGATCAGCCGGACGCCGCACGCCTCGCGGGACGCACTCGTGGCCGCCACCGGGGTGCCGGCCGACGAGCTGTTCCCGGTGTACCAGGAGCTCCGGCACGACCTGGACCGCGGCGACCTGTCCGTCCTGGCGTACTGGCGTGCCATCGCGGAACGGACCGGACGGACCTGGAGCACCTCCGAGATCCACCGGTTCTGGGCGATCGACTTCACCGGGTGGTTCGAGGTCGAGCCGGAGACCCTCGGGATCGTCGAGGAGCTGCACGACGCCGGCACCCGTCTGGCCCTGCTCTCGAACGCGGGCTTCGACTTCGGTGACCCGTACCGCCGGTCCCCGATGGGCTCGTTGTTCGAGACCGTGGTGGTGAGCGCCGAGGAGCACGTCCTGAAGCCCGCGGCATCCATCTACCGCGACACCTGTGCGCGCTTGGGAATCGACCCGGGTCAGATGGTGTTCGTGGACAACAGGGCCGAGAACGCCACCGGTGCGGAAGCGATCGGGGCGGTCGGCCACCACTACACGTCGCCGGCGTCGCTGCGGTCGTTCCTGAAGGGACTGGCCGAGGCGCCGGCACCCGTCCTCTGAGGAGCCCGCGTGACGCACGCCCTGTTCGACCCGATCACCGTCCGTGACCTGACCGTCCGCAACCGCATCTGGGTCTCCCCGATGTGCCAGTACTCGGTGGACCAGCAGGACGGCATCCCGACCCCGTGGCACCTCGTGCACCTGGGCGGCTTCGCCAAGGGCGGTGCCGGCGCGGTCGTGGTCGAGGCGACGGGCGTCGTGCCGGAGGGACGGATCACCCCGCAGGACCTCGGGCTGTGGAACGACCAGCAGCGTGACGCCTACAAGCCGATCGTCGACTTCCTGCACGAACAGGGCGCCGCCGCGGGCATCCAGCTCGCACACGCGGGCCGCAAGGCGTCGACCTACCGGCCCTGGGACACCACGCACGGCACCGTCCCCGCCGACCAGGGCGGCTGGACCACGGTCGCACCGTCCGCCGTGGCCTTCGACGGCTACGACGTGCCGCGCGAGCTCGCGGTCGAGGACATCCGCGTCGTCGCCCTCGCCTTCGCGCAGTCCGCCCGCCGCGCGGTGGAGGCCGGGTTCGACCTGGTCGAGATCCACGCCGCGCACGGGTACCTGCTGCACCAGTTCCTCTCGCCCCTGAGCAACCAGCGCACCGACCAGTACGGCGGCTCGCTCGAGAACCGTGCCCGCGCGCTGCTCGAGGTCGTCGACGCCGTGCGCGCCGAGGTCGGCGAGGGCTTCCCGATCGTCGTCCGCTTCTCGGCCACCGACTGGGTCGAGGGCGGACTCACCCTCGACGAGACCACCGTCGTCGCCCGCTGGGCCGCCGAGCACGGTGCCGACCTGGCCGACGTGTCGACCGGCGGCAACGTCGCGAGCGCCCCGATCCCGGTGGGGCCCGGCTACCAGGTGCCGCACGCGGCGGCGATCAAGCGCGACGCCGGCATCCCGACGATCGCCGTGGGCATGATCTCCGAGGCGTTCCAGGCCGAGCAGATCGTCGCGACCGGCCTCGCCGACGTCGTGATGATCGGTCGCGAGATGCTCCGCGACCCGTCGTTCGCGCTCCGTGCCGCCGTCGAACTCCGCGTGCCGGTGGACTACGAGCCGCAGCAGTACCACCGCGCGCGGATCACGGCCTAGGCGCGGTCGGTTCTGTACGGATTCACGGTTCAGCGACCGCGCAGGCAGTACGATTGGCAGCACTGTGGACGATCCCCCGAATAGTTCTTCGCCTCACTCATCCGCCGCTCACTCGGTGAGCTGCACGTCATCCCTGTGCGCGAACGGGGGTGAATCATGAGTCCGATCGACATCGTCATGCTGATCGGCGGCATCCTGCTGACCCTCGGCACGGGTGTCTTCGTCGCGTCCGAGTTCGCACTGGTCAACCTCGACCGCGCCGACGTCGAAGCGCGGCGCGACCGGGGTGAAGCCGGCCTCGCACCGGTCATCGGCGCGCTGAAGGTCACCTCGACGCACCTGTCCAGCGCGCAGCTCGGCATCACGCTGACCACGCTGCTGACCGGCTACCTGCTCGAACCCTCGATCGCGAAGCTGCTCGAGGCACCGTTCCTGGCGATGAACCTGCCAGAGGGCATCGTCGAGACCGTCGGCTCGATCGTCGCGCTCGTCATCGCGACCCTGCTGTCGATGATCCTCGGCGAGCTCGTGCCGAAGAACTTCGCGCTCGCGCTGCCCCTGCAGACCGCCAGGCTCGTGGTCCCGCTGCAGATCGCCTTCACGACGGTCTTCAAACCCGCCGTCGCGCTGCTGAACGGCACCGCGAACGCCGTGCTCCGGTCGCTGGGCATCGAGCCGCAGGAGGAACTCTCCGGTGCCCGCAGCGCCGAGGAACTCACCTCGCTGCTGCGCCGGTCGGCGTCCGAGGGCTCGCTCGAACAGGACACCGCGACGCTCCTCGAGCGCACCATCTCGTTCTCGGAGCTGAGCGCCAGCGACGTGATGACCCCGCGCCCGAGGCTCTCCACCATCCGCGTGTCCGAGTCCGCCGAGGACGTCATCGCCCTCGCCCGCAAGACCGGCTTCAGCCGCTTCCCCGTCATCGAGGAGGACGCGGACGACGTCGTCGGCATCGTGCACGTCAAGCAGGCCGTCGCCGTGCCGCGCGAGAAGCGTCCGGAGGTCCCGGTCGGGGCACTCATGACCGACGCCGAACGCGTGCCGGAGACCATGCCGGGCGACACCCTGCTCGCCGAGGTCCGCGGTCGCGGCTACCAGATGGTCATCGTCGTCGACGAGTACGGCGGCACCGCCGGGGTCGTCACGCTCGAGGACCTGATCGAGGAGATCGTCGGCGAGGTCTCCGACGAGCACGACCGCGCCCGCATCGACGTGGTCCGCTCCCGCGACTGGCTGACCTTCCCCGGTCTGCTGCGTCCCGACGAGCTCGAGGACCGCGCCGGCGTGAAGGTGCCCGAGGAGGGCCCGTACGAGACCGTCGGCGGGTTCGTCATGTCGACGCTGGGCCGTCTGCCCGTCGTCGGCGACGAGGTTCCCCTGGACGGCGGCGTGTTCCGCGTCGAGCGGCTGGACGGCCGTCGGATCGACCGCATCCGCTGGACCCCGACGCGCCCGTCGACCGACACGGCGGCGACCGCGATCATCATCCCGTCCACCGGGAGCACCCCGACCACCACGACGAAGGGCAGCACCCGATGAGCTCCGATTCGGTGATGGGCGCAGCGGGATCTTCTGGCTGCAAGGAGGGACTGCGATGAGCTCCGATTGGTGGGGCATCTTCTGGCTCGTCGTCCTCTTGATGGGCAACGCGTACTTCGTCGCGGCGGAGTTCGCGGTCATCTCCGCACGCCGCTCGCAGATCGAGCCACGCGCCGAAGAGGGCTCGAAGGCCGCGCAGATGACCCTGTGGGCGATGGAGCACGCCACCCGCATGCTCGCGACGACCCAGCTCGGCATCACGGTCTGCTCGCTGCTCATCCTGAACGTGTCCGAGCCGGCGATCCACCACCTGCTCGAGGTCCCGCTGCACCTGACCGGCTGGAGCGCCGAGGTGATCGGCACCGTGGCCTTCGTGTTCACGCTGCTGCTGGTGTCGTTCCTGCACGTGGTGTTCGGCGAGATGGTGCCGAAGAACATCTCGTTCTCGATGCCGGACCGCGCCGCGCTGCTGCTGGTCCCGACGCTCTGGTACATCGGTCACGGCCTGCACTGGGTCATCGTCGGCCTGAACGAGGTCGCGAACGCCGTGCTGCGGCTGTTCCGCGTCGAGCCGAAGGACGAAGCGGTGAGCGCGTTCACGGTGGAAGAGGTGCAGACCATCGTGGAGCAGTCCCGCCGCGAGGGCACGCTGACCGACGACGGCAAGCTCGCCCTGGCGTTCGAGTTCACCGAGAAGAAGGTCCGTGACGTCGCCGTGCCGATGGCCGAGCTCGTCACCCTGCCCGACGACGCCACCCCGGCCGACGTCGAGCATGCCGTGGCCCAGCGCGGGTTCTCCCGCTACGTGCTCGTCGGCGAGGACGGCTCCCCCACGGGTTACGTGCACGTGAAGGACGTCATCGACCTGCGGCCGGACGAGTTCGACGACCCGGTGCCGCCGAAGCGCATCCGCCAGCTCATCTCGCTGTACACCGAGATGGACCTCGAGGACGCGCTCGCGACCATGAGGGCCGCGGGGCGCCACGTGGCCCGCGCCTTCGACGCGGACGGCCGCACGATCGGCGTGCTGTTCCTCGAGGACATCCTCGAGGAACTGGTGGGCGAGGTCGAGGACGCGACCCGACGCCGGTAGACGCACCGGCAGGACGGACGGGAGGCACGGGGCCAGCTGGCACCGCGCCTCCAGTCCGTCTGTGGTCGCGACCAGGGCGACGCGCGCCCCGTCCGCGCTACCAGCTGACGGGCAGGGGCTTGCCTTCCTCGTACCCGGCGGCGGACTGGATGCCGACCAGCGCACGCTCGGAGAACTCGGCGAGGGACGACGCACCCGCGTAGGTCGCGGAGCTGCGGACGCCGGTGGTGATCATGTCGAGCAGGTCCTCGACGCTCGGGCGCTCCGGGTCCAGGTAGATCGTCGACGACGAGATCCCCTCGGCGAAGAGCGCCTTGCGGGCACGCTCGTACGGGTCGAGCCGCTCGAACCGCTCACGCACGGCCTTGGCCGAGGCCATGCCCCAGCTCTCCTTGTACGCCTTGCCCGCGGCGTCACGACGCAGGACGCCGGGGGCCTCGAGCGTGCCGGCGAACCACGAGCCGATCATGACGGCGGACGCCCCTGCTGCCAGCGCGAGGGCGACGTCGCGCGGGTAGCGCACCCCGCCGTCCGCCCAGACGTGCGCGCCGAGGGAGCGGGCCGCCGCGGCGGTCTCGAGCACGGCGGAGAACTGCGGACGACCGACGGCCGTCATCATGCGGGTGGTGCACATGGCGCCCGGGCCGACGCCGACCTTGATGATGTCCGCTCCGGCCCCGACCAGGTGCGCGACGGCGTCGGCGGTGACGACGTTGCCGGCGACGAGCGGGATGCCGAGCTGCAGGGACGCGACCGTGCGGAGTGCGCGGAGCATGCCGTCCTGGTGGCCGTGCGCGGTGTCGAGGACCAGGACGTCCACGCCCGCGGCCGCCAGCGCCTTCGCCTTGGCCGCGACGTCGCCGTTGATGCCGAGCGCCGCGGCGACCCGGAGCCGCCCGGAACCATCGACGGCGGGCGTGTAGATGTCGGAGCGGATCGCGCTCGTCTGGCTCGTGGTGCCGACGACCCGGCCGTGCCGCACCACCGGCGCGAAGTCGACCTCGGCGGCCGAGAGCACGTCGTAGACGTGGCGGGGCGTGCCGGCGTCCTCGGCGTCGATCGCGGTCGAGGCGCCGTGCAGCAGGTCGCCGAGGACGGCGTCGGGGCCGGCGGTGCCGAGGCGGCTCGCGGGCACGCAGCCGAGGTACTCCCCGTCGGCGTCGCGGACGACCACACCACGGCCGGCCACCGGCAGGAGCTGCTCGAGGGCCTCGGCGACGGTGGTCTGCGCGCCCATGTCGTAGGCGGTGTCGAAGTCGACCGGCTGGTCCTTCACCCAGCGGATCGCGGCGTCGAGGTCCTGCAGGTGCATGTCCTGCGGCAGCACGCCCAGACCACCGCGGCGGGCCAGGGTGGCGGCGAGCCGGGGGCCGGTGACGGAGTTCATGTTGGCGCTGACGATCGGGATCGTGGCACCGCTGCCGTCGTTCGCCGCGAGGTCGACGTCGAAGCGGCTCGTCACGCCGGAACGGCTCGGGACGAGGAAGACGTCGGAGTAGGTCAGGTCGTGCGTCGGCCGCGTCTCGTAGAACCTCATGCGCTCCACTGTACGGCTCCCGTCAGGGCCCCGACCGGGTGCTCGGGGGCTGCCGACTCGCGTCGCGGCTGACACGGAACGGACATGTCGGAGCGGCTAGGCTTGGCACCTGTGCGGCGCAGGGTTGCTCCGCACGACACACACGAGCATCTATCGACGGAGAGTGGGCGATCGGCTGTGTCGAGCCATCTGACCGGAACGGACGAGACCGCGGGCGAATTCGGGGCGAACGAGTGGCTCGTCGACGAGCTCTACGAGCAGTTCGTCGCGGACAAGGAGTCGGTCGACAAGTCCTGGTGGCCGGTCCTCGAGAGCTACCACCGCACGCAGGTCGGTGACGCTCCGGCTCCCGCGGCTCCGGCGGGGTCCCCCGCACAGCAGGCAGCGGCTGCGCAGCAGGCACCGAGCCAGCAGCAGTCCTCGACGCAGCAGCCGGCCACCGGGGACACCCCGGGCGAAGCCAAGTCGGGCCCGATCCAGGCGAAGACCACCTCGCGCCAGCCGGCACCGCAGCCGATCCCGGCCGAGGCGAACGACGCCGCCGACGACCACGAGGAGACCCACGAGGACGTGGCGACCCCGCTCCGGGGCATGGCGAAGACGCTGGCGTCGAACATGGACGCCTCGCTGACGGTCCCGACCGCGACCAGCGTCCGGACCATCCCGGCGAAGCTGATGATCGACAACCGGATCGTCATCAACAACCACCTGCGACGCGCCCGCGGCGGCAAGATCTCCTTCACGCACCTGATCGGGTGGGCGATGGTGCAGGCGCTCAAGGACTTCCCGAGCCAGAACGTCTTCTACGAGGAGCGCGACGGCAAGCCGTTCGTCGTCGCCCCGGCGCACGTGAACCTCGGCATCGCGATCGACGTCCCGAAGAAGGACGGCACCCGCTCGCTCCTGGTGCCGAGCATCAAGCGCGCGGAGACCCTGACGTTCGGCCAGTTCCTCTCCGCCTACGAAGACCTCGTCAGGCGTGCCCGCGACAACAAACTCACCCCGGCGGACTTCCAGGGCACGACGATCTCGCTCACCAACCCGGGTGGCATCGGCACCGTGCACTCGGTCCCCCGCCTGACGAAGGGGCAGGGCTCGATCATCGGTGCCGGCGCCCTGGAGTACCCGGCGCAGTTCCAGGGCTCGGCGTCGAAGACCCTGGTCGAGCTCGGCATCGGCAAGACCATCACGCTGACGAGCACCTACGACCACCGCGTCATCCAGGGCGCCGGTTCGGGCGAGTACCTCAAGCACGTGCACGAGCGCCTGATCGGCGAGCACGGCTTCTACGACGGCATCTTCGCCGCGCTCCGGATCCCCTACAAGCCGATCCAGTGGGCGAACGACATCAACGTCGACCTGGCGCACCGGGTGAACAAGACCGCCCGCGTGCAGGAGCTCATCAACAGCTTCCGAGTCCGTGGGCACCTGATGGCCGACATCGACCCGCTCGAGTACCGCCAGCGCACGCACCCGGACCTCGAGATCGAGAGCCACGGGCTGACCTTCTGGGACCTCGACCGCGAGTTCGTCACCGGCGGGCTCGCCGGCACCACCTCGGCACCGCTGCGCGACGTCCTCGGGATCCTGCGCGACGCCTACTGCCGCACGGTCGGCATCGAGTACATGCACATCCAGGACCCGGAACAGCGTCGCTGGGTGCAGGAGCGCATCGAGGTGCCGTACTCGAAGCCCTCGAAGGAAGAACAGCTCCGCGTCCTCGGCAAGCTCAACGAGGCCGAGGCGTTCGAGACCTTCCTGCAGACCAAGTACGTCGGCCAGAAGCGCTTCTCGCTCGAGGGCGGCGAGTCCACCATCGCCTTCCTCGACACCTTGATCCAACACGCCGCCGGAGCCGGGCTGGCCGAGGTCGCGATCGGCATGGCCCACCGTGGCCGCCTGAACGTGCTGACGAACATCGCCGGCAAGACCTACGGGCAGATCTTCCGTGAGTTCGAGGGGTCTTCGCTGCCGGGCACGGTGTCCGGTCAGGGCTCCGGCGACGTGAAGTACCACGTCGGCACCGAGGGCGTGTTCCGCACGTCCGACGGCTCGAGCATCCCGGTGACGATCGCCGCGAACCCGTCGCACCTCGAAGCCGTCGACGGCGTGCTCGAGGGCATCGTCCGCGCCAAGCAGGACCGCGAGGCCCCCGGTAGCTTCGGTGTGCTCCCCGTGCTCGTGCACGGCGACGCGGCGATGGCCGGCCAGGGTGTGGTCGTCGAGACGCTGCAGATGTCGCAGCTCCGCGGCTACCGCACCGGCGGCACGGTCCACCTCGTCATCAACAACCAGGTCGGGTTCACCACCCCGCCCGAGTCGGCGCGCAGCTCGGTGTACTCCACCGACGTCGCGAAGACGATCCAGGCGCCGATCTTCCACGTGAACGGTGACGACCCCGAGGCCGTCGCCCGGGTCGCCGAACTCGCCTTCGCGTACCGCGAGGAGTTCCACCGCGACGTCGTGATCGACCTGATCTGCTACCGCCGTCGTGGGCACAACGAGGGCGACGACCCCTCGATGACGCAGCCGCTGATGTACAACCTCATCGAGGCGAAGCGCTCCGTCCGCACGCTGTACACCGAGGCCCTCGTCGGCCGTGGCGACATCACGCAAGAGGAGTACGACGAGGCGCACCGCGACTTCCAGGACCGCCTGGAACGCGCCTTCGCCGAGACGCACGAGGCGCAGACCGGCACCATCCCGGTCATCGAGGTCGACGACGACGGCGCGGTGCAGGGGCTCGAACGCCCGGCCGCGCAGCGCGACGACTCCGAGGTCGAGGTGCACGAGACCGCCGTGTCCGAGGAGCTCGTCCGAGCGATCGGCGACGCGCACAGCAACCCGCCCGCCGGGTTCTCCATCCACCCGAAGCTGCAGCAGCTGTTGACCAAGCGCACCGAGATGACGCGCAACGGCGGCATCGACTGGGCGATGGCCGAGCTCATGGCGATCGGGTCGATCCTGGTCGAGGGCAAGCCCGTCCGCCTCGCCGGACAGGACGCCCGACGTGGCACGTTCGTCCAACGTCAGTCGGTGTTCCACGACCGGGTGAACGGCCAGGAATGGCTGCCGCTGTCGAACCTCACCGAGGACCAGGCCCGGTTCTACGTGTACGACTCGCTGCTGAGCGAGTACGCGGCGATGGCGTTCGAGTACGGCTACTCGGTGGAGCGCCCCGAGTCGCTCGTGCTCTGGGAGGCGCAGTTCGGCGACTTCGCGAACGGCGCCCAGATCGTCATCGACGAGTTCATCTCGTCCGCCGAGCAGAAGTGGGGGCAGCGCTCCGGCCTCGTCCTGCTGCTGCCGCACGGGTACGAGGGCCAGGGGCCAGACCACTCGTCGGCGCGCATCGAGCGCTACCTGCAGCTGTGCGCCGAGGACAACATGATCGTCGCGCGCCCGTCGACCCCGGCGTCGTACTTCCACCTGCTCCGCCGTCAGGCGTGGGCCCGGCCGCAGAAGCCGCTCATCGTGTTCTCGCCGAAGGCGATGCTCCGGCTCCGCCAGGCGACGAGCGCGGTCGAGGACTTCACGACCGGCAGCTTCGAGCCTGTGCTGGACGACGCACGGATCACCGACAAGGGTGCTGTGCGCCGCGTCGTGCTGCACTCCGGCAAGGTGCACCACGACCTGCGCGCCGAGGTCGACAAGCGCGGCATCACCGACGTCGCACTCGTCCGCCTCGAGCAGCTCGCCCCACTCCCCCTCGACCGCATCCTCGAGGTACTGGCGGGCTACCCGGACGCCGACGTCGTGTGGGCGCAGGAGGAACCGGAGAACCAGGGCGCCTGGCCGTTCGTCTGCATGAACCTGTCGCCGCACCTGGGCGGCCGGCAGTTGTCCGTGGCGGCCCGCTCGGCGAGTGCCGCACCGGCCACGGGGTCCTCGAAGCGCTCCGCGCAAGAGGCCACCGAGGTCATCAACACCGCATTGAGCGCATCGGCCTAGCCACGAGGAAGCGCCCCGTGCAGGAGTCCGAGGGACTCCGGCACGGGGCGCTTCGACGTTCGCGCGGAAGGCGGCGGCGCTACGCGATCTTCGTGTACCGCACCCCGGCGTCGTGGTACCCGCGCTTCTGGTAGAAGCGGTGCGCGCTGTCGGTGGCGGCCGCACTGACGGCGCTGAGGCGACGCGCTCCCTGCTCGACCGCCCATGCCTCGAACGTGCCGATGAGCGCCGAACCGGTGCCGAGCCTCCTGGCCGTGTCGTCGACGACCAGCAGCAGCAGCTGCGCCGTCGGCTCGTCGCTCGCGTACGCCCAGGTGACCTGGGCACCGGCGACGGCGACCACGCGACCGTCGTCACCCCGCACCACCCAGGTCCGGTGGCCGGCTTCGGGTGTGAGTCGAGCGAGGCGCGCACGCATCGACGCATCGTCGACGTCGTGACCGAGCAGACGGACGAGGGCGGCGACGTCGGCGACGTCCGTGTCGGACCAGGTGGAGGTCGACTCGACGGAGAGGGTCATGTCGGCCAACCTACCCGTGCGTTCGGTCGTGTTGCGACGGGGTTCCGTTGCAACTGATATTCATATACCCTGTTTGCATATCACCCGCCGGGTGATCCCGACCGACAGGACAGCCATGCACATCACCTCCCGCCACGGCCGCACCGCAGCCTGGATCGCGTTCCCGCTCGCCGTCGTCGCCAGCGGCGCACTCATCGCCACGGCCTCGTACGCCGCCTTCTCGAGCAGCACCGACAACGCCGCGAACAGCTGGCGTACCGGTGCCGTCTCGCTCACCGACGACGACCAGGGCGTCGCGATGTTCGACGTCGACGACCTGGTGCCCGGGTCCGCCGGCTCCAACTGCATCACCGTCACGGCGAACACCACCAACGCCTCGACCGTGAAGCTCTACGCCGCGGACGCGGCCGACGCCGACTCCCTCGCTGAGCACGTCGGGCTGACCGTCGAGCGCGGCAGCCTCGCCACCGCCGGAGACTGCAGCACCTTCACCACGGGGACGACCGTGCACGACGGCACCCTCGCCGGCCTGATGGAACTCGAGTCGTTCGGCACCGGGGTCGATGCGTGGCAGCCCACCACGGGGACGACGAGCACGACCTACCGCTTCAGCTACGACCTCGAAGCGGACGCGCCGAACACCGTGCAGTCCTCCGAGTCGGGCACCACCTTCGTGTGGGAAGCGCAGACCGACTGACCTCGTCCACCCGACCGACCCGACCGAACCGAGGAGCAGCCGATGTCCACCGCCACCCACCGACACGTCCGGTGCACCGGCGACGTACCACGGCTGCTCCTCGCGGTCGCGTCGCGCACGGTCCTGTGGTCCGTGCTGCTGCTCGCCGTCTGGGCCGTACTGCCGGCATCCCTCGGCTGGCACGTCACGACGGTGGTCTCGGATTCGATGGCCCCGGGCATCCGGACCGGTGACGTCGTCGCCGCCATGCCCGCCGGTCCCGATGCCGTCGATCCCGGTCGCGTGCTGCTCGTCGACGACCCCGATCACGCCGAGCGGCTCCGGCTCCACCGGCTGGAGCGCATCGAGCAGGACGGCCGCCTGCGGCTCCGGGGTGACGCGAACCCGACCGCGGACCGGACGGCGGTCATGCCCGAGGCCGTCCTCGGCGTCGGCGTGCTGCGCTTCCCCGGCATCGGGCTCCCGACCGTGTGGTCACGGCAGCAGTCCTGGGTGCCGATCGGCATCGCCGTCGTGGCGGCGCTCGCGCTCGTGCGGGCGGCACGGGCCGATCGCGACATCACCGCTGGCCGACCCTGTCGACGGTGTGGGACGCCGCGTTGGGACCTCGGCACGGCAGCCCTGACGCCCGGCACCGGAGCACCCGTGTCCGGAGCAGGGGGTACCGGCGCTCCGGACGTCGCGGCGAGCCTTTCGCTGTCCGTCGTCGCCGCGATCACCGTCCTGACCATCGCACTCGCCGCCGGCTCTGCAGGGGCGGGGTTCAGCGGCACCACGGCGACCGCCACGACCCTCGGCACCGGTACGTTCCCGTGCTTCCACGAACCCGCTCCCGCCGGCAGCCAGCTGGCGTGGGACTTCGCCGAGAAACAGGGCGACATCGTGCAGGACAGCAGCGGACACGGCGCGGACGGACGCTTCGTCGGCGACGCGTCACGTGTCGACGGAAGCTGCGCGGCGAACCCGTGGAGCACCTACCCGGGCGCGGGCACCGACGACTACGCCGTCACCGACCGGCCCACCACCGGACCGCAGGTCTTCTCACTCGAGGTGTGGTTCCGGTCCGCCGATCCCGCGGGCGGCCGGGTGTTCGGCTTCACGTCCGACACCGCCCCCGCATCGACCTACCGCGACCGGCACCTGTACATCGACTCCGGCGGCGGCCTGCGCTTCGGCGTGCAGGGCGCCGGCAACCTCTTCAACTTCACGGTCGGCGGCGGTGACGTCGCGGACGGCGAGTGGCACCACGCCGTGGCGACGTTCGAGTCACGATCGATGACCCTCTACGTCGACGGCCAGCGCAAGGAGCGACGAACCGATGCCGTCGCCGCTCGGCAGTACGACGGACACTGGCGCACCGGCCGCGGAACCCTGGTCGGCTGGCCCGACTCGGGGAACTTCGGGTTCACGGGCGACATCGACTCGGCAACCGTCTACGACCGTGTCCTCGACGCCGAGACCGTCGCAGCCCGGTTCACCGCCGGCCGCTGACACCGGTCAGTGCGTGGCCTGCTCCACCCGGATGCGCGCGAGGATCTCGCTGCGCAGCTGGTCGGGAGCGGTCTCCTTGCAGGCGCGGCGCACGGTCTCCATGAGCACGACGCCGACGCGGTGCTCGGTCTGGCAGTCCTCGCACCCGTCCATGTGCTCGCGGATGTCCGCGGCGTCCTCGTGCCGGAGCTCGTCGTGCAGGAACTCCTCGAGCTCGGCCTTCGCCTTCGAGCAGTCGCAGCCGCTCATCGTGCGTCCTTCCGTCCGGCGCGACCCGTGGCCGCGGTTGCCTTCGTCGTCTGTGCCGCGCCTCGGCCCCGTCCACGCATCGTCGCCGTCGACGCTGCGTCCGGGACGATGCCGGTCTCACGGGCGTGGTCCGCCAGGAGCCCACGGAGGAGCCGGCGGCCACGGTGGAGGCGGCTCATGACCGTCCCCACGGGAGTCTTCATGATGTCGGCGATCTCCTGGTACGAGAAGCCTTCGACATCGGCGAAGTACACGGCCATCCGGAAGTCCTCCGGGATGGCCTGCAGTGCGTCCTTCACGGCGGAGGACGGCAGGTGGTCGATCGCGTCGGCCTCGGCGGACCGGGCGGAGATCGACTGGGTGACGCTCTCCGCACCGCCGAGCTGCCAGTCCTCGAGCTCGTCGATGGTGCCCTGGTACGGGTTCCGCTGGTTCTTGCGGTACGTGTTGATGAACGTGTTCGTGAGGATCCGGTACAGCCAGGCCTTCAGGTTCGTGCCCTGCTTGAACTGGCGGAACGCGGCGAAGGCCTTGACGAACGTCTCTTGCACCAGGTCCGACGCGTCGGCCGGGTTGCGGGTCATCCGCATGGCTGCACCGTAGAGCTGGTCCATGAAGGGCAGCGCCTGGTCCTCGAACAGGGACCGCAGCTCCCCCTCGGAGACGGTCTTCGCGTCCACCGGCTCGTCTGCGGCGTCGTCGAGGGCTTCGTGCTCCTCTTCGACGGCGTCGAGCTGCACCTCGGTCTCGTCGACCAGGTGGTGCGGAGCTGCCTGCGGTTCGTCGGTCGTCATCGCCGCCAAGTCTAGGCCGAGCGTGCCGAGCGTCGTCGGCACCGCGGTCAGCACGGTTGTCGTGCCGATCCGCTCTCGTGCGAGTGTTGCTGTCGCCACTGATCCTCCCGGTGCGTTCAGTACCCTGGTGAACCGATGGCAGACACGACGCATTCCCACAGCGGGGCCCAGCCCGCCGACCCCTGGATCGCCCCGGTCGCAGGGGGTCCGCTGCGCGGTGACGTCGCGCTGCCCGGGTCGAAGTCGCTGACGAACCGGGAGCTCGTGCTCGCGGCCCTCGCGGACGGCCCCTCGACGATCCGGCTCCCGCTGCACTCCCGTGACTCGGCACTGATGATCGCGGGCCTCCGTGCGCTCGGCGTCGGCATCGAGGAGCTCGAGCCGGCGGCCGGCACCGCCCCGAACCCCTACGGTCCGGACCTCCGGATCACGCCCGCCCCGATGCACGGCGACGTCCGCCTGGACTGCGGGCTGGCCGGCACCGTGATGCGCTTCCTGCCACCGCTCGCCGCCCTGGCCGTCGGGCCCGTCACGGTCGACGGCGACCCCTACGCCCGCAAGCGACCGATGCACGCCATCGTGCAGGGACTCGTGGACCTCGGTGTCGACGTCACGGACGACGGCGGGGGTTCCATGCCGTTCTCGTTCACCGGCACCGGCTCGGTCCGCGGTGGGGCCCTGACGATCGACGCGTCGGCGTCCTCGCAGTTCGTCTCCGGGCTGCTGCTGTCGGCCCCCCGCTTCGACGAGGGCCTGCACCTCACCCATGTGGGCGAACGCCTGCCGAGCATGCCGCACATCGAGATGACCGTCGCGGCGCTCCGTGCCCGCGGCGTCCGGGTCGACGAGCCGTCGGTCGGCGAGTGGGTCGTGCACCCCGGCCCGATCGGCGCGCGTGACGTCACGATCGAGCCCGATCTGTCGAACGCGGCGCCGTTCGCCGTCGCCGCGCTCGTCGCCGGCGGCACGGTGCGCATCCGCACCTGGCCCACCGAGACGACGCAGGTCGGTGCCGACCTCGAGACGCTCCTGCCCCTGTGGGGGGCGAGCGTGGTCCGTGACGGTGACGACCTGGTCGTCGACGGCGGCGTCGGGATCCGGGGTGGGGCCTCCTTGCCGGGTCTCGAACTCGACCTGAGCCGCGGCGGCGAACTCGCCCCGGCGCTCGTCGCGCTGGCCGCGCTGGCCGACGGCCCGAGCGAGATCACCGGGATCGGCCACCTGCGGGGGCACGAAACGGACCGCCTGGCCGCGCTGGCGGCGGACCTGAACCGGTCTGGAGGCGCGGTCCACGAACTCGACGACGGCCTGCGGATCGAGCCGGCGCCGCTCCACGGCAGCGCCTGGGGCGCGTACGACGACCACCGGATGGCGACCGCCGGGGCGATCGTGGGCCTCGTCGTCGACGGCGTCGCCGTCGACGACATCGGGTCGACCGCGAAGACGCTGCCGCAGTTCCCGGAGCTGTGGGCGGCGCTCGTGGCGTCCTCGGTGGCCGCGGCACCGGTGAATGGGGACTGACGCATGAGCTGGTGGGACGACACCGACGGTGACGACTCCGACGCGGACGAGCCGTACGGGCAGTACGACGAGTCGAGCGTGCGGGTGCGCCCGAACCCGAAGGGCAACCGACCGCGCACGAAGACCAGGCCGACGTACGACGACGCCCCGGTCGGCTGGGTGACGAACGTCGACCGCGGGCGGTTCGGCGTGCTGATCGACGACCACGTCATCACCGCGACGAAGGCCCGCGAGCTCGGCAAGAAGTCCGTCGTCACGGGCGACCACGTGTCGCTCGTCGGGGACGTCTCCGGTGACCCGGGCTCGCTGGCACGCATCGTGAAGGTCGCCGAGCGCACCACACTGCTGCGGCGGAGCGCCGACGACTCGGACGAGGTCGAGCGCGTCATCGTGGCGAACGCCGACCAGATGCTCATCGTGGTGGCCGCCGCCGACCCCGAGCCGCGCACCCGTCTGATCGACCGGTACCTGGTGGCCGCGTTCGACGCCGGCCTCGACCCGATCCTCTGCATCACGAAGACCGACCTCGCCGACCCCGCCGCGTTCCTGGCGCACTTCGCGTGCCTGGATCTGCGGATCGTGACGAGCCGATCGGACGACGTCCCGTTCGAGGCGCTGCACGAACTGCTCGACGACAAGGTGACCGTCACCGTCGGGCACTCCGGCGTAGGCAAGTCGACCCTGGTGAACGCGCTGACCGGATCGACGCGCGCGATCGGCGTCGTGAACTCCGTGACCGGTCGGGGGCGGCACACGTCGTCGTCGTCGATCGCGCTGCGGGTCCGCGACGGCGGGTGGATCATCGACACGCCCGGTGTGCGGTCGTTCGGCCT
This sequence comes from Curtobacterium sp. MCPF17_051, assembly GCF_003234595.1. Lineage (NCBI taxonomy): Bacteria > Bacillati > Actinomycetota > Actinomycetes > Micrococcales > Microbacteriaceae > Curtobacterium > Curtobacterium sp. MCPF17_051. Next base: position 100,652 of record NZ_QKSE01000004.1, read on the forward strand.
CGGGCACGTCGACCCCGCGAACGTCTTCCGGGCGTTCGCGTCGCACGCCGTGCCGGTGCTGCCCGCGCGGGACGGCATCCCGCTGGCGCAGGCGCACGACTGGGAGATCGTCGACCGGGTGCAGGACGGGGAGCTGGGGCCGACCGGTGTCGAGCGGCTCGACTCGTTCCGGGCGCTGCTGACCGGGATGGGCGCGTCCGACCCCGGTTCCGAGTAGCGCGGCGCGGTGGTGCCGGCCGGTCGGCGACCGGTCGGCGGCCGGTCGACTGCTGGTCGGCGACCGGTCGGCGGCTGGTCGGCGGCTGGTCGCAACACCCCGCGGTGCGTGCGGCGAGTGGTCACGAACTGTCGGCTGGGGGTGCGGCAACCGACAGTTCGTGACCACTCGAGCGTCGGCGCGCGGTGAGTCGTGACCACTCCGGTTCCCGCGCAACCTCGCACCGGACGGCGCCTCGGCACCGGGCCGCCGTCGACAAGCACGCATCGGGGTTGTACAGTTGCGGTCGTGTCTGAAGTTGCAAAGTACAACTTTGCGCCGACCCCCGCTGTCGACGCCCCGAGCACGACGACGACGTCGCACGCGCACCACTCCCCCACCCACAAGTCCCCCCGGCCCACGAAGCCGCAGCGCTCCGACAGCGTCGTGCGCCCCGCCGGCCTCGGTCGCGTGCTGCTGACCTTCGCCTCGCACATCCTCGTGCCGCTGTTCCTGGCCGCCGGCATGGGCCTGGCGTACCTCGGCGCCTTCCACGCCCCGGCACCGCAGGAACTGCCCGTCGGCATCGTCGGTCAGGGCGCGGCCACCCAGGTGTTCGCCCAGACCGTGACCGACCAGTCTGACGGGGCCCTCGTGGCCCACGTCGTCGGCTCGACGAAGGCGGCCGAGCAGCAGGTGCGCGACCGCGACCTCGCCGCGGTGTACGCGCCGACGGCGACGGGTGCCACGCTCTACGTCTCGACCGCCGCGTCGGAGACGACCGCGAGCGCCGCGCAGAAGGTGTTCCTGCCGATCGCCTACGACCAGCACGTGCCGTTCCGGGTCGTCGACGTCGTGCCCACGGGCGACCAGGACACCACCGGCCAGGGGCTGTTCTTCCTGCTCGTCGCCCTGAGCGTCGGCGGGTACGCGTCCGCGATCGCCGTGGCCTCGGTCGCGACGAAGCTCCGTGCCGTGTGGACCGCGGTCATCGGGCTCGCCACCGCGGGGGTCGTCGCCGGCATCGGCGTGATCGTCGCCGGACCGATCTACGGCGTCATCACCACCCACCACTGGCAGGTGTTCCTGTTCGCCTGGCTCTACGACGCGATCATCGTCGCGCTCGGCGTCGGGCTGCACCCCGTGCTCGGACGGTGGACCACCCCGATCCTCACGATGCTGTTCGTGATGCTGAACTTCACGTCGTCCGGCGGGATCTTCCAGCCGGCCTTCCAGCCCGGGTTCTTCGCCGCCCTGCACACCTTCTGGAGCGGTGCCGCGTGGCTGCAGGCCGCACAGGACCTGCAGTACTTCCCGGACGCCTCGCTCGGCCGGTCGTCGCTCGTGCTCGCCCTCTGGCTGGCCGCCGCGCTCCTGCTCTGCGTCGTCGTGCACGGGCTCGTCGCCCGCCGGACCCGCATCGCCCGCGAGCGCGAGGTCACCCGGCTCGAGGAAGAAGAGGTCGTCGCCGCGTAGCGACGGTAGGTTGGGCGACGTGGACCTCAGCGCCGACCTGGACTTCGCCCGCTCCCTCGCCGACACCGCCGACGCGATCAGCCTCGAGCGCTTCCGTGCCGCCGACCTGCACGTGACGAAGAAGGCCGACAGCACCCACGTCACCGACGCCGACCAGGCCGTCGAACGGGCCCTGCGCGAGCGACTCGCCGCCGAGCGACCGGACGACGCGTTCCTCGGCGAGGAGACGACGGCGGACACCGGGGCCGAGGCCGTCAGCGAAGGGCACCGCCAGTGGGTGGTCGACCCGATCGACGGCACCGCCAACTACCTGCGTGGTGTGCCGGTGTGGGCGACCCTCATCGCACTCGCGGTCGACGGCCGCCCGGTGCTCGGCGTCGTCAGCGCTCCCGCCCTCGGCAAGCGCTGGTGGGCGGCCGAGGGCTCCGGCGCGTTCTCGTTCGACGGGCCGCTCCGGGTCTCCGGGGTGTCCGAGCTCGCCGACGCGAGCCTCAGCTACAACAGCATCCAGCAGTGGGACGACGACGACCGCCTCGAGCCGCTCGTCGACCTGTCGCGCCGGGTCTGGCGAACCCGGGCCTACGGCGACATGTGGTCGTACATGATGGTGGCCGAGGGCGTCCTCGACGTCGCCGGTGAACCGGACCTGAAGCCGTGGGACATCGCGGCCCTCGTCCCCATCGTGGAAGAGGCCGGTGGCCGCTTCACCTCACTCGACGGTGACCCCGGGCCGTGGCACGGCAGCGCCCTCGCCTCGAACGGCCTGGTCCACGACGCCGTCGTCGAGGTCATCCGCCGCGACGCCTGAGCACGGTCGGCGGGCGATCAACCGCGCTCGGCGGGACCCGACGCCTCGGTCTGCTCGGCGGACCCCGCAGCCGAGCTGGAGTGCTCGGACTCACCGTCGGAACGCCGCGCCGCGCGCCGACGCGCCACCAGGTCCGCACCGGCCAGCACCAGCGCCAACGCCATCAGCGACACCGTGAACGTCGTGCCACTGCGGAACGCGTCGTGGTACGCGTCGAGACGCCCGCCCGACCCGCCGGATCCCGACCCCGCCGCCTCGCTCCGCACGATGCCGTAGAAGATGCTCGTCGCGACCGCGGTGCCGATCGCGGTGCCGACACGCTGTCCGAGCTGCTGCATCGAACCCGCCACCCCGGACTGTTCGACCGGGATCTCGGCCAGGGTCAGGGTCTGGTTCGGCGACACCACGAACCCGCCACCCAGTCCGCCCACCAGGAACGCACCGGCCATCGCCCACGGCGTGACCTCCGGAGGGGTGGCGACGGCGGCGACCATGAGGAGCAGGAAGCCGACGACGACCATCCCGAGCCCGGCGACGACCAGCGCCCGCCCGACCCGGTCGACGATCCGTCCGCCGATGTAGGAACCCACGGCACTCGTCGCGGCGAAGGGGATGCTCACCATGCCGGCGAACAGCGGTGCGAGCCCGAGGCCCTCCTGCAGGTACAGCGTCACCATGAGGAACGACGCCGGCAGCGCCGCGAAGTAGACGGCGACGATCGACAGCCCGTTGCGGTAGGACGACAGCCGGAACAGCTCGAAGTGCACCACGGGCGACTTGCCCTGGCGCTTGAACCGCTGCTCCCAGAGCACGAACAGCACGAGGAACACCGCGAAGCCGACGAGCCAGAACCAGCGGGTCGCGGAACCGCCGCCGCCGCTGGTCAGCACGAACGGCAGCATCAGGGTGATGATGGCGGCGCCGAGCAGCAGGATGCCGACGACGTCCAGTTCGCGGTCCTGCGCCTTCCCCTGGGCGCCCTTCGGCAGCAGGCGGACGGCGAAGAGCAGTGCGGCGATCCCGAGGGGCACGTTCATCCAGAACAGCAGCCGCCAGCCGGACTCCTCGCCGCCGATCGCGATGAGGCCACCGCCGATGGTCGGCCCGAGGGCGGTGGAGATGCCGATCATCGCCCCGAACAGTCCGAACGCGCGGCCCCGCTCCGGCCCGCGGAACAGCTGCTGCACCAGTCCGATGACCTGGGGCATCTGGATCCCGGCGGCGAAGCCCTGCAGGATCCGGGTGACGATCAGGACCTGGATGTTCGGTGCGACCGCGCACAGCAGGCTCGATCCGGTGAACGCGCTGAGCCCCACGATGAACATGACGCGCCGGCTCTTCAGGTCCCCGAGCCGACCCGCGGGCACGAGGGCGAGACCGAACGCCAGCGCGTACCCCGCCACGATGAGCTGGAGCGACGAGCTGGTGGCCCCGAGCGACTGCTCGATCGAGGGCAGCCCGACGTTCACCTTGGACAGGTCGAGGATCGTCAGGGCCGCGACCGCCACGCACACGGCGAAGGCACGCCACCGGGTGCGGTCATCGAGGCGGGCGTCGGTCGGTTCGGCGTTGGACATCCCGTCCGTGCTACACCTGCGACGACGAACGAGGTCCGGACAGACCTGTACCCCGGTTCCGTCCGGCGGACCCGGATCGGGGTCCGGAGCGCGGGTGCCACGCCCCCTCGTGGCCCCCCGTACTGGGGGCACCGTTCTGGACATCTGCTCGCCGGAGTCCGCTCGGCGGGCCGGTACCTGAGTTATCGTGCTCCAGACGGCAGGTCACGTGATGCTCTCGGATTCCCTAGATCCGGACGGCGGAACAGACCGGTCGTGTTCGTCCGAAGACCCTAACCCGAGGGGTGATACAGACGATGACATCATCGTTCCCGAGCGGAACCGAGTGCACCCACACTCGTCGACCGCATCCAATCCACGACAGTTCCGGCGCGCGCTCAGTCGCCGCCGCTCGTCCGCACTCCGCCACGGTCACCCGCCGTGCAGCAGTCCGGTCCGCCTCCGTGCGCCCCGTCGCAGCGACCCCCGTGTTCGCCGACGCCCTCCTCGCAGCATCCACCTCCGGACCCGGAGGCCGGTGAGTCATGGCACTCACCGGTCGACGTCTCGAGGTCGACCGGATCGCGACCCTCGCAGTGCTCCCACGGGAGTCCGCGATGGTCGTGGTCGGCGACCCTGGTTCCGGACGCAGCAGCGTCCTCGACGCGGTCTCGAACCGCGTTTCCCTCCCCGTCGTCCGGGTCGGTGTCAACGGGAGTGAATCCCGCTGGCCACTGGCCGGGGTGACCTCCCTGTTCACCGCGCTCGACGACCCCCGAGCGACCGCGCACATCGCCCACCTGCTGCAGGCAGGCGGGACCGCGGCCGCCGTGACGGCCGGGCTGGCGGCGGCGCACGACTTCCTCGACGCCGTGCACGCCCTGACCCTCCCGCCGACGCTCGTCCTCATCGACGACCTCGACCGGATGGACACGGAGAGCCAGGAACTCATCGCGTTCCTCGCCGGACGACTCGCGGGCACCGCCCTGCGCGTCGTGGCGACGGTCCGCTCGGTGCCGTCGGACGGTCCGCTCGCGGCCCTGCCGACCCTGCGCATCGAACCGCTGCCGTCGGACGAGGCCCTGGTCCTCGCCCGGGCCATGGCACCGGCCGAGGCGAACGACGGCGTCCTCGCCGTCCTCGCCGAGGAGACCGGTGGCAACCCCGGCGCGCTCCGCGAACAGCTCGCGGTGCTCACCCGGGAGCAACTCACCGGTGCGGAGCCGATCGTGCTCCCGCTCCGACCCACTCCGATGACCGAGGCCATCGCGGCGCTCGCACTCGGGCCCGCCGCGGGACGCGATCTGGACGTCCTCGCGAAGCTCGCCCTGGTGCCCGTCGCGAAGACCACGGCGTGGGACCGGGACGAGCTGGACGACCTGGTCGGGGCCGGTCTCGCGACCGTCCGCGGACAGAGCGTCACCGTCCGGCACCCGCTGGTCCGTTCCGCGCTCTACTGGCGGATGCCCGCCCGTGACCGTCGTGCGGCACACGCCGAGCTGGCCACGGCGAGCGCGGAGAGCGACCCACGGTCGGCCGCGTGGCACCGGAGCTTCGTCGACGACGTCCCCGACGTGGTCGCACTGCTCCAGGCTGCACGGTCGTACGTCGTGGACGGCAACGTGCACGCAGCGATCGCGCTGACCGAGCGTGCCCTGCACGTCGGTGGCGGGACCGAGGACGAGCACGTCGCGCTCCTCGGGGTCGCGGAGGCCATGCTCGGCAAGCGCTTGCTCGGCTTCGCCGCGCGGTACCTCGCGGCGCTCCGTCCGTTCCGGACGACGCCGGACGAGGTCCGCCGGCTCCGGCTGCAGTACTCGGCCGAGTACCTCAGCGGTGACGCCGTGCACGCGGACGAGCTGCTCGTCCCCGTCGACGCGACCGACCCGGCCGAGGTGGACGCCGTCGCCGGTCTGATGGCCATGGTGGCGTGCTTCCGTGCCGAGGCGTGGGAGCTCGACCAGGCGAAGGACCTGCTGCACCGGATCGAACCGCTCGAGGGGTCGGCGTCCGCGCACACCCTCGAGATCGCGACGACCGCGCGGGAGCTCATCGCTGCCGTGGACGGCGTGCTGCCGCCCGACACGGAGCTGCACGACGGGCTCGCGACGTCGGAGCTCGTGGCGATGTCCGACCCGGCCCTGCTGCTCCTCGCCCACGCGCTGAGCATCGGCGAGCGCTACCGGAGCGCGCGACGGGTGTTCGCACTCGTGCTCGCCCGGGGGCAGGAGACCGCAGCGGTGTGGACCGAGGCGGCGCGCTACCTGACGGCCGAGAACGAGGTGCGCTCCGGCAACTTCCGGCAGGCGCTCCGCGCGATCGACGTCTGGGAGTCCGGTTCGTCCGTCGCCGAGCGGTTGCGTGAGCCCTCCCGCGCGATCGCCGTCGCGTGGCGGCACTTCGCCGAGGGGCGTTCCGCCGAGGCGCTCGACGTCGTGGACCGGTGCCTCGAGCACCGTTCGACGAGTCGGCTCTGGGGTGCGACGGCGAAGCTGCACGCGCTCCGCGGCAAGGTCCTGCTGCTCGACGGCCGCCTCGACGAGGCAGCCACCGCGCTCGAGGCCGCCGACGCCATCGGTCGGTCGCTCCGGAACCCCGCGGTGCTCCGGCACCTCGGTGACCTGGTCGAGGCGTACGTGCGTCTCGGACGGATCGACGACGCGCGGACGATCACGGCCCGTCTGGCGGCGGACCACCATGCCCGTCCCGGGCGCTGGGGTGCCCTCGTGCTGGCGCGGAGCCTCGCACTCGTCGCTGACGACACCACCCGCGAGACGGCTCGTCGCCGTGCGCTGGAGCTGTTCCAGCCGCACGACTCGCAGTACGAGCGGGCTCGCACGTTCGCGGCGCTGGCCGCGGTCGGCAACCCGGCTGAGCGTCCGCGCCTCGGTGCGGCGGCCGCAGCGGCGTACGAGGCGGCCGGCCTGCGTCGACCGCTGGTGACGCCGGCGCCGGCTGCGGCGATGCCGCAGTTCGGCACGGGCTCGTCATCGATCCGGTCCGCACCGGTGCTCTCGCCGGCGTTCCCGGGGACGCCGCGCAGCGCCCCCGACGCGTCGGCGGTGCTCACGTCGCTGACCGCCGAGGAGCGTGCGGTGGTGCAGAAGGTCACCGAGGGCTACCGCAACCGCGAGATCGCCTCGTCGCTGTTCATGTCGCAGCGCACGGTGGAGCTGCGGCTCACGCAGATCTACCGCAAGGTCGGCGCGCGGTCGCGATCGCACCTGGTCGCGCTCCTCACGTAGGAGACGCACCACAGGACGGAGGGGAGGCCCGGTACCAGCTGGTACCGGGCCTCCCGTCCGTCGTCCCTCGCTTGGTGCGCCGGCGGTTGCGGGAGTCCGCACGCGACCGCAGCGCGGTGTGCCCCCGCACGCGGGGAACCGCAAGAGCGTCCGACGGGTGTTGCCGTGTGGTCGGCGGCGGGTGAGGCTTCTCCTGCACCGACCGCCGTGCCCCTCCCCCGGGGGCCAGCCCGCGGTACCTCGTCCGGTACCCGAACCCCTCGGCCCAACGACACCGACGTCCGTCCTCGCCTGATCCGAGGACGGGCGTCGGTTCCCGGGCCGGGAGGCCCCGGACGCGCGGCAGACCCGACGGCGGTCGGTGCCGCACCAGTCCCACCTCCCCGTTCCACCCACCCTCGTTCCCCCGAAGGGACAGCCGATGTGCGGCATCATCGCGGCCCGCGTGTCTGACGACGCGACCCCCTACCTGCTCGACGGACTCGAACGACTCGAGTACCGCGGGTACGACTCCGCCGGCATCGCCGTCCGGACGGCCGCCGGCCGCACCGAGACGATCCGCTCGGTCTCCCGCGTCGGCGACCTGCGCACCCTCGTCGCTGCACGCTCCGGTGACGCGCTCACCGGCGTCGGCATCGGCCACACCCGCTGGGCCACGCACGGTGCCGTGCGCGAGGCGAACGCGCACCCGCACGCCGACTGCACCGGCCGGATCTCGATCGTGCACAACGGCATCATCGAGAACGCGGACCGGCTGCGGCAGACGCTCGAGGCGCAGGGCCACCGCGTCCGGTCCGACGTCGACTCCGAGGTCATCGCGCACCTGGTCGAGCGGGCCCTGGCGGTCGACCCGGACCTGATGCTCGCGGTGCAGATCGCGACGGCGCAGCTCGAGGGCTCCTGGGCGATCGTGGTCCTGGACGCCCGGGACGGCCGCATGGTCGTGGCGGCGGACCGTTCGCCGCTCGTCGTCGCCCGCTCCGGCCGTGGTGACTTCGTGGCGAGCGACATCGGCGCGATCGCCGAGTGGTGCGAGACGTTCGTGGCGCTGCGCGACGGCGACGTCGTCGAGCTCGGTGAGGCCTGGACGTGGTCGTCCGACGGCATCACGGTGCCCGTGCCGTTCCCCACGCCGTCCCCGTTCGCCGCCGCTGCGCTCGACCTCGGCGACCACACCGACCACATGGCGAAGGAGATCGACGAGCAGGCCGACGTCGTCGCCACGATCCTGGACCGGGTGGCCCGGCGCACCGCCGACGGCAGCATGTGGGTGGGTCTCGGCCTGGCCGGCTTCCACCGGCTGGCGATCGTCGCCTGCGGCACGTCGTTGAACGCCGGTCAGGTGATCGCGACCGCACTGCGCGGGATCGGCGGGGTGCCGACCGACATCGTCGTCGCGAGCGAGGCCGAACAGGCCGTGCTCGGTCCGGGCACCCTGGTCGTCGCGATCAGCCAGTCCGGTGAGACCGCGGACGTGCTCCGCGCCCTGGACCGGTTCGAGGACCGCCACCCGGTGCTCGCACTGACGAACAACATGCACTCCTCGCTCGCCCGACGGGCCGACGCCGTGCTCGACTGCCACGCCGGCCCGGAGATCGGGGTCGCCGCCACGAAGACGTTCACGGCGCAGGTCGTCGTCGGCGTCGCGGCGATGATCTCCGCGATGGTGGCCTCCGGCCGCATCGAACCGTCACGCGCGCAGGTGCTCGTCGACGAGCTGCTCGACCTGCCGGCCCGGATCGAGCACGCCGCGCGGGTGTCCGCCGAGCGGATGCCGCTGCTGGTGTCGAGCGTCAAGGAGGCGACGGGCTTCCTGTTCCTCGGCCGCGGCGCCGGGCTGCCGTACGCCGCCGAGGGCGCCCTGAAGCTCAAGGAGCTCAGCTACCGCTGGGCCGAGGCGTACCCCGCCGGTGAACTCAAGCACGGGCCGCTCGCGCTGGTGGACGACGGCACCCCGGTGGTCGTCATCGACCACGGTGAGCCGAAGATCCAGTCGGCGATCGCCGAGGTCCGGGCCCGCGGTGGCTTCGTCATCACGATCGGCGGCGAGTCGGCGGACATCCCCGCGCTCGGCCGCCGTGGCACCGGTGACCTGGCCTGGGGTGCGATGACCGCGCCGTGGGGTCCGCTCGAGGCCGTCGTGCCGCTGCAGATGCTCGCGCGGGAACTGGCTCTGCAGCTCGGGTGCGACGTCGACAAACCCCGGAACCTCGCGAAGTCGGTGACGGTCGAATAGCCGGGCGCCGACGCGTGAACCGCCTGACGGTGTTCCTCGCCGTCCTCACCGCCCTGGCGATCACCGGCACCGTGGTCCTGGTCACGGTGGCGCTGACGACGCCGGTGCTCCCCTGACGCCGGTCCCGCAGGGTCTTCCTGGGCGGGGCTGCGATGCTGGTCACTTGACCACCGCAGCCCCGCCCCTCGTCTTCGTCGCGCTCCTCGTCGGCGCCGTCCTGCCGTTCGTGCCGTTCGTCGGCCGGGTGGCCCGCATCGCCGCGACCATCGCGCACGAGGTCGGGCACGCGATCGTCGTCGTGCCGTTCGGCGGGCGGATCCAGCGGATCGAGCTGCACCCGGACGGGTCCGGCGAGGCCTGGGTCCAGCTCAGCCGGGTGCCCGGCGGCATCCGGTGGCTCGTCCGGATCCTGAACCTGTACGCCGGGTACAGCGCACCCCTCTGGGCGGGGGTGCTCCTGGTGACCGGGGTGCTGCACGGCTCCCGCTGGCTGCCCGTGGTGGTGCTCGCGGTCATCGGGCTCGTCGCGCTGGCGTTCGTCCGGAACTGGTTCGGCCTGCTCGTCGTGCTCGGCTTCGACGCGCTCGCCCTCTGGGTGGCCGTGCGCCCGTCCGAGACGACCGTCCTGGTGGTCGCCGCCGTCGGGGCCTTCTTCGTCGTCGACGGCCTGCGCTCGGTGGTGCAGGTCGGGCGCTGGCTGGTCACCGGCGCCAGGGTGCAGACCGACTTCCACATCGCCGCGGCCGAGATGCGGGTGCCGGCGTCCCTGTGGTTCGTGCTGTTCGTCGCCGTGAACGCCGTCGCGGTGTGGCTGGCGCGCGAGCCGCTGCTCCAGGTCTGGGACACCGTCGTCACCGGGGTCCGCGCGCTCGTCTGAGGCTGCGCTCGCGTAACCGGGGGCCGCAATCGCCTGTCCGCGCCGAGGGGCTGCGAGGCTACCGCCAGACAACCCCCGGAGGTGTCCCATGGCGACCGACGACCACGGCTTCGCGACCGAGCAGGTACACGGCGGCTTCGTGCCCGACGCCGGGCACGGCGCCCGGGTCCCCGCGATCCACATGTCCTCCGGGTTCCTGTTCGACGACTTCGACCAGGCCCGCGACCGCTTCGCCGACACCGACGACGGCTACACCTACACGCGCCTCGGCAACCCCACGAACGCCGACGTCGAGCGTCGCGTGGCGCTGCTCGAACGCGGTGTCCAGGCGATCCTGGTCGGCAGCGGTCAGGCGGCGGCGACCGTGGCGTTCCTCGGCCTGCTGCAGGCCGGCGACCACGTCGTCAGCGCCCGGAGCATCTACGAGGGCACCCGCGGCCTGCTGCTGCAGAACCTCGGCCGACTCGGCATCGAGGTCGACTTCGTCACCGACGCCCGCGACCTCGACGCCTGGGCCGGCGCGGTCCGACCGAACACGAAGGCGTTCTTCGCCGAGACGATCCCGAACCCGAAGAACGACGTCCTCGACATCACCGGCGTCGCCGAGACCGCACACCGCGCCGGCGTCCCGCTGATCGTCGACAACACCCTCGCCACGCCGTACCTGGTGCGCCCGGTCGAGCACGGTGCGGACATCGTCGTGCACTCGGCGTCGAAGTTCCTGTCCGGCCACGGAGCCGGACTCGGCGGTGTGGTCGTGGACGGCGGCCGGTTCGACTGGACCGTCGCCCCCGAGCGCTGGACCCACCTGACCACTCCCGAGCGGTCCCTCGGCGGCGAGAGCTACGTCGAGCGGTACGGCAACCGGGCGTTCGCCGTGTTCGCCCGCGACGTCGTCGCCGCACGCATCGGCCCGGCGCCGTCCCCGTTCAACGCGTTCCTGCTCCGCCAGGGCATCGAGACGCTGTCGCTGCGGGTGGAACGCCACTGCGCGAACGCGCTGGCCGTCGCGTCCTGGCTGGACCAGCAGCCGGAGGTGACGAGCGTCGATCACGCTGGCCTGGCCTCCAGTCCGTTCCACGACCTCGCCCAGCGCTACCTGCCCCGCGGGGCCGGCTCCGTCTTCGCCTTCACGCTCGCCGGTGGCGAAGCCGCCGCGCGGGCGTTCATCGACGCCGTGCAGCTGTTCAGCCGGATGACCCACCTGGGCGACGTGCGCTCGCTGATCCTGCACCCGGCCACCACCACGCACGCCGGCCGCACGGCGGAAGAGCGAGCCGAGCAGGGCATCAGCGACGGCCTGATCCGCCTGTCGGTCGGCATCGAGGACGTCGCGGACCTGCTCCGCGACCTGGGACGCGGGTTCGCCGCGGTGCGGTCCGCAGACGCCGCCGCCGGCCTGGAGGCACGTGGAGCGTCGGACGCGCAACGCACGGCCGCCGGTGGGTCGGCACTCGACCGGCAGGAGCGCTGAATGGCCGAGCTGCAGCACTTCGGGTACTTCTTCTCGCGCGGCTTCGGCCCGCAGGCGTGGGGACGGTCCGACTGGGACTGGGGCCACGACTGGACGAAGCCGGAGCTGTACCAGCAGTCCGTCCGGACGCTCGAGCAGGCCGGCATGGACCTGGTCATCGCCGAGGACGCCGTCTCGCTCGGCTCCCCCGCGACCCTCGACCTGCGCATCCGGCAGGCGTACGGCGGCCCGAAGCACGACCCGCTGCTGCTCGCCCCGTACCTGTTCGCCGCCACCTCGCACATCGGCATCGCACCGACCGTCAACGCCGGCATCACTCCGCCGTACCTGGCGGCACGGCAGTTCGCGACCCTGGCGCACCTGTCCTCGGACCGCCTGGGCATCAACGTCGTCACCGACGTCGGCAGCGCACGCCACGCCGGCCTGCCGCCGCTGCCGCACGACCAGGCGTACGACCGCGCCGAGGAGTGGATCACCCTGCTCCGCCGGCTCTGGCACTCGTGGGGCGACGCGTACGTCGGCGCACCCGACTCGTGGCACTTCGCGGACGGGGACGCCCTCGACGCGTTCCACCACGAGGGCGCCCACTTCACCGCCGACGGTCCGCTCAACGCCCTGCCGCTGGCGTCGGACCCCGTGGTCGTCTCCCCCGGTGGCTCGGGCCGCGGGCTCGCGTTCGCCGGCACCCACTCGGACGTCCAACTCGCCCTCGCGCCGCTGTCCGCCGCCGCCGTGACGGACTACCGCGCCCGGGTGATCGCGGCAGCCGAGGCCGCAGGGAGGTCCACCGCGGACCTGCGGATCCTGTTCGTGCTCAAGCCCGTGATCGTGTCCTCGCCGGAGGAGGCCGACCGCATCGTCGCGGCGTCCGAACACCCCACCGACGAGGCCCTGCGTACGGCGGCGATCGCCTGGTCGAGCGACTCCGAGACCGACCTGCTCGCGCTCGACCTGGACGCCCCGGTGCCCGACGGCACCTTCGGCGAGCACGTCTCGGCCGGCACGATCCGCGGGCTGCTCGGGGACACCCCGGACGCGCCGCTGCGGGAGCTGCTCACCCGCAAGGCACGGCAGGGGCGGATCGCGTCACGCTCGGGCTTCGTGGGGACCGCCGACGAGTTCGCGGACTTCATCGAGGAACTCGGCAGCGACGCCGACAACGACGGGATCATCTTCTCGGGCGACCTGCACCCGGCGCAGATCCACCGGATGTTCGGCGACCTGGTGCCCGTGCTCCGGCGCCGCGGCCTGCTGCGACGGGAGTACGGCGCCGGCGGGATCCGGGCGAACCTGTTCGACTTCTAGCTGGTGCGGCTGCGAGCTACTTCTTCTTCTTGGACTTCTTCTTCCCGTCGTCGTCCTTCTTCGACTTCTTCTTCCCGTCGTCCTTCTTGGACTTCTTCTTCTTGCCGTCGGCCTTCGCCGACTTCTTCTTGTCGTCGTCCTTCTTCTTCGACTTCGCCTTGCTCGTACCGGTCGGCAGCGGCAGGACGGCCGGCACGGCCTCCGGCTCCGCCTGCGAGGCGTCGGCGTCGGCGTCGGCGTCGGCGTCAGCGGACGCAGCCCCGGGCTCCGGCGACTCCACCCCGTCGATCGGCTCGACGACCACTGCCGAGCCGGTGTCCAGCTCGACGCCGACCGCGTGCTCCTCGAGCACCGGTGCCAGGGCATCGGCGACCCGCTCGACCGACAGGACCGCGTCCGCCTCGGCGAGCCGGAGCAGGGCCTGCGCGGTCCGCACCCGGGTGGTCGCCTTGCGCGCGAGGACGTCCGACCGTGCCCCCTCGAGGAACGTGCGCAGGGCGCGTTCCACGGCGGAGCGTCCGCGCGGGGCAGCGCGGTCGAGTCGATCGAGTTCCCCGGCGACCCCGGAAACATCGTCCGCGACGTGTTCGTGGCGGACCGACTCGATGAGGGCGGCGATGGCTGCGGCGGCGCGTTCGACCCCTGCGGCCCGCTGGTCGAGCACGACGAGCATCTCGACCACCGAGCCGTACGTGACGGTCTCGAGGCGAACCGGCTCCGCGCCACGGCCGCGCACGACCAGGCGGGTGTCGGGGTTCGGCAGCCATGCGGCGAGGGCGGCGACCGTGGCGACGGAGCCCACGATCCGCTCGTACTCGCTGAGCACCACTCGTTCCTGCTCCCGCAGACGGACACGGATCGCGATCTCCTGCACCACGTGCTGACCTCTCGTTCGGGTTCGACGCGAGCGTGTTCTGCGCGCCTGCTCCGGAGCGTAGTCCTCGGACGTGGCGGAACAGCGAACGCCCCGGCACTGTCCAGGGACGGTGCCGGGGCGTTCAGGTGGCGCAGCGTGACAGCGGTTCGTCGTTCGGCGAATGGTGGAGATGGGGGGAATCGAACCCCCGTCCATCGCTGCAATTCGACGTCTTCTACGGGCGTATCCGGTTAGTTCGTTCTGCTCGGCCCCGTCCTTTGCTACCGGCTTCTAGGACGACGGGCCCAGTCTCAGTGCAAGTCCCGCACGGCCCTGAGGCGCAACCGTGCAGCAAGTCCTCTGGATGACGCCGGTATCAGGTTAGAAGACGATCACCTGGCCGACGGACTTCATGTGCTGGGCTGCTTACGCAGCGAGAGCGAAGTCAGTGCGCTTGGAATTGGCACTTGTTGTTTTCCACGGATCGTTAACGAGATAACCGTGGGTCCTCGGCCCGCTTCCCGTCGGCACACAGGCAATGTCGAAACCGATCATCCCCATGCGGGCCGGACGTGCGAGCCGCTGTCACGCTGTTGAGTTGCCAATGCCCCTGTCGGAGCAGTCCCTCAGTCTAGCCGAGGAGATACGTCGGCGCTACTCGCCGACGCGGTTCCGGGTGCGCATGGCCCGCTCGGCCTCACGCTTGTCGGTCTTCTCGCGCAGCGCCTGGCGCTTGTCGAACTCGCGCTTGCCCTTCGCGACAGCGATCTCGATCTTGGCCCGACCGTCGTGGAAGTAGATCTGCAGCGGCACGAGCGTGTACCCGCCCTGGGCCGTCTTGTGCGAGATCTTCACGATCTGCTGCTTGTGCAGGAGCAGCTTGCGCTTCCGTCGGGGCGAGTGGTTGTTCCACGTGCCCTCGGTGTACTCCGGGATGTGCACGGCGTCGATCCACGCTTCGCCACCGTCGATGTAGGCGTACCCGTCCACCAGGGACGCCCGCCCCATCCGCAGGGACTTCACCTCGGTGCCGGACAGGACCATGCCCGCTTCGTACGTGTCCTCGATGAGGTAGTCGTGCCGGGCGCGACGGTTCGTCGCGACGATCTTCTCCCCGCGTTCCTTCGCCATGACGACTCCTCTCGATGGTGACCGGTGCAGTGTGCTGCGTGGGTCTTCCCGCGCAGCCCTACAGACTACTCAACACGAAGCGGGCGGCGCACCTTCCCGGCGCGCCGCCCGTTCGCGGATGCTGTGCTGGGTCAGACCTTCAGGTACCGGCGGATGGCGATCGACGCCGACGCCGCGGCGAGGAGCACGCCGATCACGATCACCGCCGGGACCACGATGGCCGCGTCCCCCATGCCGATGAACGCCGTGCCGGTGAAGCGCTCCGCCAGGAAGTTCCGGACGAAGAACCAGACCACGGCGGTGATCGCGCCACCGGCCAGGACGGCTCCGATGGCGGCGGCGATCACCCCCTCGAGCACGAACGGTGTCTGGATGAACCGGTTCGACGCACCGACGAGCCGCATGATGCCGAGCTCTCGCCGTCGACTGAACGCCGACAGACGGATCGTCGTCGCGATGAGCAGCACCGCCGCCACGAGCATGAGGGCCGCGATGCCGATCGCCGTGTACGACGAGGCGTTGAGCAGGTTGAAGATCGGCTGCAGGTACCCGCGTTGGTCGACGACGCTCTGCACGCCGGCGACCTTCGACAGGCTCTCGACCAGGACGTCGGCCTGCGAGGGGTTCTTCAAGTTCACCCAGAAGGTCTCGTTCAGGTACTCCGGCTTGACGAACTCCGTCGCGGCCGAGTCCTTGAACTGCTCCTTGAACCGGGTGAAGGCCTGGTCCTGGTTCTCGTAGTAGGTCTTCTCGATGTACGGCTTGAGCGTCGACGAGTCGAGCTGCGCCTGGACCTGCTCGCGCTGGTCCGCGGTGGCCTTCGCGCCGGTGCAGTTGCCCGTGGTGTCGGTGTCGGTGCACAGGTAGACGGCGACCTGCGCCCGGTCGTACCAGTACCCCTTCATCTGGTTGATCTGCATCTGGAGCAGGATCGCCGTGCCGACGAAGGTCAGGGAGATGAAGGTCACGAGGACGACGGAGACGACCATCGACGCATTGCGCCGCAGGCCCGAGCCGACCTCGGACATGACGAGCCCGAGCCTCATCGGATGAGCCCCGGGATCGTCTGGATGCCGGTGGTGTTGGACACGGTGCCTCGCTGGATCGGGACGGCCTGGGTCTGGTAGCCGCCGGACTGCTCGTCGCGCAGGACGGTGCCGTTCGAGAGCTCGATGACCCGACGCTGCATCTGGTTCACGATGCTGGCGTCGTGCGTCGCCATCAGCACGGTGGTGCCTCCCTGGTTGATGCGTTCGAGGAGCGCCATGATGCCGGCGGAGGTGGTGGGGTCCAGGTTTCCGGTGGGCTCGTCGGCCAACAGGATCGCCGGCTTGTTCACGACGGCGCGGGCGATGGCCACACGCTGCTGCTCACCACCGGAGAGTTCGTGCGGCATGCGGGTGGCCTTGCCGGCGAGCCCGACGAGCTTCAGCACGTCGGTCACGGCCTCGCTGATGAAGCCCTTGCTCTTGCCGATGACCTGCAGCGAGAACGCCACGTTGTCGAACACGTTCTTGTTCGGCAGCAGACGGAAGTCCTGGAAGACCACACCGAGGTTGCGGCGGAAGTACGGGACCTTCCGCGATGCCAGGGACCCGAGGCGCTGCCCGAGCACGTGGATCTGCCCACTGGTGGGCTTCTCCTCCTTGAGCACGAGGCGCAGGAAGCTGGACTTGCCGGAACCGGACGCGCCCACGAGGAACACGAACTCGCCCTTGAGGATCTCGAGGGTGAGGTTGTCGAGCGCCGGACTCGGGTTGCCCGAGTAGACCTTGGTGACCTGGTCGAATTTGATCATGACCGGATCAGGGTAGGTCGCCCCGCTTGGAAAGCAAGCGAGGCGCGCGGCTCACGAACCCCTACTCGGCGGCGGATTGCTTGCGCCAGCGGATGCCCGCGTTGATGAAGCCGTCCAGATCACCGTCGAACACGGCTGAGGGGTTGTTCACCTCGTGCTCCGTCCGGAGGTCCTTGACCATCTGGTACGGCGCCAGCACGTAGGAGCGGATCTGGTCGCCCCAGCTCGCCGTGATGTTGCCGGCGAGTTCCTTCTTCTTCGCGTTCTCCTCTTCCTTCTTCAGGAGGAGCAGGCGCGACTGCAGCACGCGCATGGCGGCAGCACGGTTCTGGATCTGCGACTTCTCGTTCTGCATCGAGACGACGGTGCCGGTCGGGATGTGCGTCAGGCGCACCGCGGAGTCAGTCGTGTTGACGGACTGCCCGCCGGGGCCCGACGAGCGGAACACGTCGACGCGGATGTCGTTCTCGGGGATGTCGATGACGGCGGTCTCCGGCATGAGCGGGATGACCTCGACCGCGGCGAAGGACGTCTGGCGCTTGCCTGCGGCACCGAACGGCGACATCCGCACCAGGCGGTGGGTGCCGGCCTCGACCGACAGCGTGCCGAACGCGTGCGGGGCGTCGATCTCGAACGTCGCGGACTTGATGCCCGCTTCTTCGGCGTACGAGGTGTCCATCACGGTGGTCTTGAAGTTGTGCTGCTCGGCGTACCGCAGGTACATGCGGAGGAGCATCTCGGCGAAGTCCGCCGCGTCGACACCGCCCGCGCCGGCACGGATCGTGATGACCGCGGGACGGTCGTCGTACTCGCCGTCCAGGAGCGTCTGCACCTCGAAGTCGCCGATCATCTTCTGGATCGCCTTGAGCTCGGCGAGGGCTTCGTCGGCGGACTCCTGGTCGTCACCCTCGTTCGCCATCTCGACCAGCACCTCGAGGTCGTCGATGCGCTGCTCGGTGTCGGTGATCTTCTTCAGCTCCGACTGGCGGTGCGAGAGCGCGCTCGTCACCTGCTGCGCGTGGTCGACGTCGTCCCAGAGGTCCTGGGCCCCGGCCTGCTCGCTGAGGTCGGCGATCTCACGCTGCAGGCGGTCGACGTCGACCACCGAGCGGATGTTGCCGAAGGTCTCGCGAAGGGCGGAGAGCTGCTCGGTGAAGTCCAGTTCGACCATGGTCATCGATCCTACCGGCGCGAGTCCGACTCGGCCGACCGGGAGGCCCGGTGTCGGTCCGTCCCGCTGGTCGCGGTCTTCCCCCACGCGCCCTGCACCCCCGCTCCGTCCCCGCAGCACCGGATGACCGGCGCTTCGTCATCCGGGCCTCCGGTGCGACCTGGCGATGGCGTACCGTCGCAGCCGCACGCCTCCGCGGCGCTCGGTCGACAGCAGGACGGCGTCGTAGTGCTCCAACACCCCGATGGAGCCGTCGTTGTCATCGCGGCAGACGGCGATCACCGGGTCGATCCCGACGCGCGATGCGTGCGCGAGCACCTGGCCCAGCGCCCACGTCGCCACGCCTCGGCCCCTCGCCGACGGGCGGATCCCGTACCCGACGTGGCCGAACCGCTGCACGCCGTCCGCGTCTCCCGGAGCCCGGAGTGCGATCCCGCCCAGGACGCGGCCGTCCTCGACGATCCACCAGAGCGCTCCGGGTCTGGCGTGCAGTCGTCCGACCCAGGTGCGGAACCCGTCCTCGTCGCCGACGTCGTCGTGGGCGGTGATCCCGAAACCGTCCTCGTGCACGCCCGGCCCCCACTCGGCATGCGCTTCGGCCCACGCCTCGTACAACGCCGTCTGCGGTCTCACCAACTCGAGCATGTCCAAGTATCACAACGAAGCGGGTCGGTACGTCAGGACCAGAACCATGACCAGCCCCGCAACCGACCCAGCCGGAGCCGATCGATGGGCAGCCGCCGCCCGGCTCGCCGACGGCCAGAGCGACGACGGGTTCCACCGTCGCCGGACGCGCGTGTTCGTGTGGGTGGGGGCACTCGTCCTGGTCTCGTGGGCGGTCGGGGTGGTCCTGGCGCTGGTGCTGGTGCCGGCCACCGGGAGCAACCACGCGAGTGGCGGCGGTGGCGTGCAGCTGCTCCTCCAGCTCCTGCTGTTGCTGCTCGGGCTGGTCGTCGGCATCGTCGGTTTCGTGTGGGCGTACCGCTCCGGTCACTACGTCACTCGCTGGCGATCGGTGAGCAGCCCGCTCTCGCGCGCTGAGCAGCGGTCGGTGCGGCGTCAGATCGCCGGCAAGGAGCCGGTCGACGACGAGCACGCGGACATCGTCACCGCGGTCGCCGTGCAGAACCGTCGAGCCACGCTCGGCATCCTGCCGATCTTCGGCGCCCTGATGCTGTTCGCCGCGTCGACAGCGGTGAGCACGGACAGCGTGGCCATCAAGCTGCTCGAGCTCGTCGCGTCGCTCGCGTTCGTGGTCGGGCTCGTGCAACTCGCCTTCCAGTACCGGCGTGCCGGGCGCTTTCTCTCGGAGCGGCCGCTCAGCTGACGCCGTCCGCAACACTCGGCCGTCGGCGGCGTCGGCGCCTCAGGGCCAGCAGGAGAATGACCAACGACGCGGCTCCCCCGAGGAAGACCCCCGCTCCGATCCACGTCGTGACGAACGTGCCGTGCCCGAAGAGCGCGTTGATGAGCATGCCGAGCCCCACTGCCACAGCCGTGAGCAAGCCCGCGCAGGTCGGTTCGAGCCACGGAGGCGACAGGAGCGACCGTCGGTCGACCGGCAGGCCGCGGTCCAGTCGAGCGCGCGCAGCTTTCTCGCGGTCCTGGATCGCGATCCCGATCGTCGGTCCCCAGAACGCCACCGTCGCCTGGCTGCCGTCGGGATCGACCAGGTTCAGGATCGCCATCGTCGCCACCGCGCCGCTGAGGTACCACCAGGGGAAGACCCGACGGATCGGGACGGCCCAGCGGCTGTCCGGCCGGGTGCCGTTCCGAGGGTGGCGCTCACCGCTGTTGGTGGCCATGGTCAGCGCTCCCGGCGCAGCCCTCGGATGAGCAGAGCGGTGCACACCAGCATCGTGCCGGAGAGGAGCATCGCGGCCCCGAGGACGGCAGTCGGTGTCCTTCCTGCGGCCACGAGCAGGACGATCCCGATGAGAGCGAGCGGATCACCGACGAGCAGGCCCACCAGGTCGGCGCTGCCCTCTGGTCTCGGAGTGGTCACGAGATCAAGCTACTGGCGCGCACGTGCGAGCTTCGCTTCGAACGCCGCAGCGATCTCGTCGTTCCACTCGGTCGAGCGGTACCAGTTGTCGTCCCGCGGCGGTCTGACGCGCGCTGGACGGCGGACGTCCCCTGCGTCGTGTACGTCGTCCTGCCCCAGCACCACGAGCAGCAGTATGCCCTGGAAGGGGACCGGCGTCAGCGTCGCAGCCGAGATCGCCGGTGTCCCACCCAGGCACTGACCAGGACGACGACCGCGCAGACGAGGGTGACGAACCCGAAGGGCCGGGATCCCGCCTGGGCGAACAGCGCGACCGAGACCCCGAAGAACACGATGCCGAGCAGGGCGAAGACGACCCACACGGCGGACGAGCGAAGCATGCCCGGAGTCAACCACTACCGCCCGAGCAGCGGCTCCCTCGACGCCATCCCCGCGGCACCGGCCCGTGCGACGGCATCCGGCAGCGCCGCCAGGAACGCGTCGACGTCGGCATCGGTGGTCGTGTGGCCGAGCGTGATCCGGAGCGCACCACGGGCGTCCTGCTCCGACAGCCCCATCGCGAGCAGCACGTGCGACGCCTCGGGCACACCGGCCTGGCACGCCGATCCGGTCGAGACCGCGACCCCGGCGGCGTCGAGCAGGAACAGGAGCGAGTCGCCCTCGCACCCGGGGAACGTGAAGTGCGCGTTGCCCGGCAGCCGGTCGACGGGGTCCCCCATCAGCACCGCTGACGGCACGGCTGCACGGACCCCGGCGATCAGCCGGTCCCGCAGGGCGACGAGCGACGGGTGCGGCATCGGCTCGGCGACGACCGCGCTGGCCGCCACGCCGAAGGCCGCAGCCGCCGGGGCGTCCTGCGTGCCGCTCCGCACCTGCCGCTGCTGCCCACCACCGTGGATGAGGGGCTCGACGGTGGCCTTCCGTCCGAGCACGAGCGCACCGATCCCGACGGGCCCACCGACCTTGTGCGCGGAGACGCTGAGCGCGTCGAGGCCGGACCCGGCGAACGACACCGGCACCTGCCCATAGGCGGCGACCGTGTCGCTGTGCACGGGCACGCCGGAGGCGTGCGCGAGCTCGACGATCCGTGACACGGGCTGGATGGTGCCCACCTCGTTGTTCGCCCACAGGAACGTGACCAGGGCGACGTCCGAGGCGTCGGCGAGCCGCGCCTCCAGTCCGGCGAGGTCGACGCGACCCTGCGCGTCCAACGGGACCACGTCGATGACGGCGCCCTCGTGCGTCTCCAGCCAGGTCAAGGTGTCGACGGTGGCGTGGTGCTCGCCACCCGGGACGACGATGCGGGGCCGCCGGCGGTCGCGCTGGCGAGCCCAGAACAGGCCCTTCACGGCGAGGTTGATGCTCTCGGTGCCGCCGGAGGTGAACACGACCTCCACCGGGTCGGCGTCGAGCGAGCGGGCGACGGCGGCGCGGCCGTCCTCGAGCAGCATCTTGGCGCGCTGACCGGCGCTGTGGATGGACGACGGGTTGCCGACGGTGCCCAGGGCATCGGTGAAGGCGGCGAGCGCCTCCGGCAGGATCGGCGTCGTCGCGGCGTGGTCGAGGTAGACCGACAAATGCACCCCCTGGATCGAGCAGTGTCCAGGATACGCGCCGGTCCTCGTACCCTTGTCGCGTGCACGAGACAGCGATCGACCTCACGCCGGGGTTCTCCCTGGGCGGGACCGTCCCCCGGTTCACCCTGCGGTCCGCGACGGCGACGGGCGTCGTCCTGGTCGTGGCGAGCGCGGGAAGCGCCGACGGCGCGGACGGTGCCGACCGCACCGACGGCCGGCCGACCCGACACCCGCTCGAGCGGGTGCCGGACACGGACGTGTGGACCGGCGAGGTCCCCGGGATCATGCCCGGCGACCGCTACCACCTGCTCGTCGACGGGCCGGTCGGGCCGCGGCACGAGTTCGACCCGACGCGTCCGCTGCTCGACCCGTACGCGCGGGGCATCCTGCCGACCGGCGACGAAGAAGCGGCCGGTCCCCGCTGGACCAGCGTGGTCGTCGACGGCGCCTTCGACTGGGGCGGCGTCGTGAAGCCGCAGGTCCCGCTCGACCGCGCCGTCGTGTACGAGGCGAACGTCCGCACCCTGACGGCAGCGAACCCGCACCTGCCGGAGCACCTGCGCGGCACGTACGCCGGGGTCGCCCACGAGACCACGATCGCGCACCTGCTCCGCATCGGCGTCACCACGCTCGAGCTGCTGCCCGTGCAGGCGTTCGACACCGAGCGGTGGCTCCGCGACGCCGGTCGTCAGAACGCCTGGGGCTACAACACGCTCGGTTTCTTCGCCCCGCACGCCGCGCACGCCTCGGCGCCTGCGCAGCAGGAGGGCGCCGACGCCGTCCTGCGCGAGTTCAAGGGCATGGTCCGGCTGCTGCACGAGGCCGGCATCCAGGTCGTCCTGGACGTCGTCTACAACCACACCGCGGAAGAGGGCCTGGGTGGTCCGACGACGAGCCTGCGTGGCATCGACGGTGCGAACCGCTACCGCTGGGCGCAGACCGACCCGCCCCGCCGGGACACCTACTACGACACCACCGGGTGCGGGAACACGCTCGACACCTCGGTCGAGGCGACGGCGGACCTCGTCGTCGACAGCCTGGTGTACTGGGCGCGCGAGGTGCAGGTCGACGGGTTCCGCTTCGACCTGATGGCCGCCCTCGCCCGCGACGGCGAGCACCGCTTCGACCCGTCGCACCCGCTGCTCGAGCGCATCCGGAACCACCCCGACCTGCAGGACACCCTGGTGATCGCCGAGCCGTGGGACGTCGGCCCGGACGGCTGGAAGACCGGGGCGTTCGGCGCGGCCGGCCAGCGCACGAGCGAGTGGAACGACGGGTTCCGCAACACGGTCCGCCAGTTCTGGCTCACCGACATCGCCGAGGAGCGCCGCACCGGCCTGCCGCAGACCGGGATCGGCGCGCTCGCCGGAGCCCTGACCGGCTCGCGTCACGTCTTCGGCGCCGACCGCGGCCCGCTGGCGAGCGTCAACTTCGTCACCGCGCACGACGGCTTCACCCTGCTCGACCTGGTGTCGTACGACGGCAAGCACAACGAGGCCAACGGCGAGGACAACCGTGACGGCTCGAACGACAACCGCTCGTTCAACCACGGCATCGAGGGTGACACCGCCGACCGCGGGGTCCGCGCCGCGCGTGGTCGGTCGATGCGCAACCTGGTGGCGACGCTGATGCTGTCCGCCGGGGTGCCGATGCTCACCGCCGGTGACGAGCGGAGCCGCACGCAGCACGGCAACAACAACGCCTACGTGGTGTCCGACGACCTGACCCCGGTGGACTGGTCCGACGACGAGGACGCTGAGGCGATGACCGAGGCCGTCGCCGCGCTGGCCCGGTTCCGGCAGGCGCACCCGTCGCTCCGACCCACCCGCTTCGGCGTCGAGGGGCAGGAGACCCCGGGGGCCTCGCGGATGTCCTGGTACGGACCCGACGGGCACCCGATGACGATCGAGGGCTGGGACCAGCCGGTGCACCGCGCCCTGCAGTACTTCGTCGAGTCGACGCCCGAACACGAGCCCTTCGACCGCGTCCTGGTGGTGGTGCACGGCAGCGGCCGCACCCGCGACCTGACCCTGCCGGTGCGCGAGGACGTCCTCGGGTACCGGCTGGCCTGGTCGAGCGAGAAGCACCGCGACCACGAGCGCCTCCGACCTGCCGGGCAGGTCTTCACCGCCTACGGCCCCGGCATCCACCTGTTCGAGGTGGCGTAGCGCCGAGCAGTCGGGTGCGGCCCGGCGCCGCGACCGGCCGCGGGACGCCAGGCCCCTGGCGGCTCCGCCACGGGCCTGGCGTCCGGTCCTCCACAGGCTCCACGGCGCGCCCGGCCCGCCACAGCGGGCCGATTCCGGGGAACGCGGAGCCGCCCGCCGGGTAGCGTCGCTTCCGTGGCCACCGCAGACCGACCCCGCCGCCCGAAGATCGGGCGCATCCCGATCACCGAGCTCGCCCCGAGGACGCCGAACGGCTTCCCCGGCAAGGCATTCGACGGCGAGGTGATCACGTTCGGTGCAACCGTCTTCCGAGAAGGACACGGCATCATCGGCGCAGACCTCGTCCTCGAACGCCCAGACGGTGGAACCCGCACCGTCCCCATGACCCTCGGTGCCCCCGGCACCGACCGCTACGAAGCCACGGTGCAGGTCGACCACGTCGGCGTCTGGACCTGGCACGTCGAGTCGTACTCAGACGACTGGGCGAGCTGGCTGCACGGCGCACGCCTGAAGATCGCGGCCAGTGTCGACACCGAGGCGACCCTGCTCGACGGCGCCGTGCTGCTCGACCGACTGGCCGAGGAGACCGACTCCCCCGCCGCCACCCGTGCCGCCGCACGCGTCCGTGACACCGACCTCGACCCGGCCGAACGCCTGGCCGCCGTCGACGACCCGCGCATCGTCGCCGAGGTCGAGGAAGCACCGCTCACCTCGCTCCGCACGCACTCCGCCACCCAGCTGCTCGACGTCGAACGCACCCGCGCCGGCGTCGGTGCCTGGTACGAGTTCTTCCCCCGCTCGGAAGGCGCGAAGAAGAACCCCGACGGCTCCTGGAAGAGCGGCGACTTCCGCACCGCGGCCCGCCGTCTGCCCGCCGTCGCCCGGATGGGCTTCGACGTCATCTACCTGCCGCCGATCCACCCCATCGGCACCACCGCCCGCAAGGGGCCGAACAACACCCTCACGCCCGGGCCGAACGACCCCGGCAGTCCCTGGGCGATCGGCTCTCCCGAGGGCGGGCACGACGCGATCCACCCCGACCTCGGCACCGAGGACGACTTCCGCGGCTTCGTCGAGACGGCGAAGAACACCGGCATGGAAGTGGCGCTCGACTTCGCACTGCAGTGCTCCCCCGACCATCCCTGGGTCACCCAGCACCCGGAGTGGTTCACACAGCGTGCCGACGGCTCCATCGCGACCGCCGAGAACCCGCCGAAGCGCTACCAGGACATCTACCCGATCCAGTTCGACACCGACCCCGAGGGCCTGGTCACCGAGGTCGAGCGCGTGCTGCGCCACTGGATCGACTTCGGCATCCGGATCTTCCGCGTCGACAACCCGCACACCAAGCCGCTCTGGTTCTGGGAGCGGGTCATCCGTGAGATCCGCGACGAGCACCCCGACACCGTGTTCCTCGCCGAGGCGTTCACCCGCCCGGCGATGATGCGCGCGCTCGCCGAAGCCGGGTTCCAGCAGTCGTACTCGTACTTCACCTGGCGCAACACCAAGGACGAGATCGAGGACTACTTCACGGAGCTCTCCCACGAGACGAGCGACTACCTGCGCCCGAACCTCTTCGTGAACACCCCCGACATCCTCACCGAGTACCTGCAGTTCGGCGGCCGTGCCGGCTACAAGGTGCGCGCGGCGCTCGCCGCCACCGGTGCACCGACGTGGGGCATGTACGCCGGCTACGAGCTCTTCGAGGACGTCGCCCGACCGGGCTCCGAAGAGAACATCGACAACGAGAAGTACGAGTACAAGCCGCGTGACTTCGCCCTGGCCGAGGCCGAAGGTGCGTCGCTCGCGCCGTACGTCACGATGCTCAACCGCTTCCGGCAGGCGCACCCCGCGCTCCGACAGCTGCGGAACCTGCACGTGCACGCCGCCGAGGACCCGGCGATCGTCGTCTACTCGAAGCACCTGTCGGGCGAGTACATCCGGTCAGGACGCCCCGACACCGTGATCGTGGTCGCCAACGTCGACCCGCACTCCGCCCGTGAGACCACCGTGCACCTGGACCTGGCCGCACTCGGTCTGCCGACCGAGGGCCTGTTCGACGTCCGTGACGTCGTGACCGGTCAGCGCTGGACCTGGGGCGCGTCGAACTACGTCCGCCTGGATGCGTTCCAGGAGCCCGTGCACCTGCTCGTCGTGGAAGGACCCCACCGATGACCAACGACCCGACCGACCCCACGAAGCGCGGACCGGCCGTCCCGCCGGTGCCGCCTCCGCCGCCGGCCGTGCCGCGGTACGAACCGAAGGTGTCCGCGCCCGACGAGGACCTGCCCGGAGCCCCGCCGGCGCAGCGCGAGGCGCCCGACCGCGGGGTGGCGGAGTCCGCCACGCTCGCCGGGCACCCCGCCGATCCGACGCACCCGCGGCAGCCGTCCGTCGCAGCCGCCTCGGCGTCCGACACCCCGACGGCCCCGACCGGGGGCGCCGCGCCCGTGGTCCGGCCGGCCTCCGTCGAGGCTCCGGTCGCCCCCACCGCGGCTGCCTCGGCTCCGGCCGCCGCCGGTACGTCCACGGATCCGCGTCCGGCTCCGATCGAGGACTGGCTGCGTCTGCAGGTGGCCGAGGGCCGCTGGTCCCAGCCGCACGACGTGCTCGGCCCGCACCCGGTCGACGGCGGCACCAGCGTCCGCGTCGTCCGGCACCTGGCCCGTGCGGTACGGATCGTCCGCCCCGACGGCGACGACATCGAGCTCACGCACGAGGGCGACGGGCTCTGGGCCGGCGCCACCGCCGGCCCGCTCGGTCGCTACCGCGTCGAGTCGGAGTACGACTACGACGAGTCCACGGACGAGGACGACGCCACGTGGACCACCGACGACGCGTACCGGTTCGCCCCGACGCTCGGCGAGCTCGACCTGCACCTGTTCGGCGAGGGCCGTGACGAGCAGCTCTGGCACCACCTCGGCGCACACGCCCGCACCGTCGACGGGGTCGACGGCGTCGCGTTCGCCGTCTGGGCACCTCGGGCGACCGCCGTCCGCGTGATCGGCGACTTCGAGGGCTGGGAAGGCCGCACCACCGCGATGCGCCGTCTGAGCGACCTCGGCGTCTGGGAGCTGTTCTGGCCCGGCGCCGTCGTCGGCCAGCGCTACAAGTTCCAGATCCTCACCGACTCCGGGTGGGTGGAACGCGCCGACCCGTTCGCCCGCGAAGCCGAGATCGCCCCGGCGACGGCTTCGGTCGTCACCGAGTCCACGTACACGTGGTCCGAGGGCGACGCCGCCTGGATGGAGCGCCGCGCCCAGACCACCACGCACGACGCTCCGATGAGCGTCTACGAGGTGCACCTCGGCTCCTGGCGCCCCGGCCTGTCGTACCGCGAGGTCGCCGACCAGCTCATCGGCCACATGGAGTACACCGGCTTCACCCACGTGGAGTTCCTGCCGCTCGCCGAGCACCCGTTCGGCGGCTCGTGGGGCTACCAGGTCACCGGGTACTACGCACCGACCGCGCGCTTCGGTTCGCCGGACGACCTGCGCTACCTGATCGACCGTCTGCACTCCGCGGGCATCGGCGTGATCATGGACTGGGTCCCCGGACACTTCCCGAAGGACGAGTGGGCCCTCGGGCGCTTCGACGGCTACGCGCTGTTCGAGCACCCGGACCCCCGCCGCGGCGAGCAGCTCGACTGGGGCACCTACGTGTTCGACTTCGGACAGCCGCAGGTGCGCAACTTCCTGGTCGCGAACGCGCTGTACTGGTTCGAGGAGTTCCACATCGACGGCCTGCGGGTCGACGCGGTGGCCTCGATGCTGTACCTCGACTACTCCCGCACCGACTGGCTGCCGAACATCCACGGCGGCCGCGAGAACCTCGACGCGATCTCGTTCCTGCAGGAGACGAACGCGACGGCGTACAAGCGCTACCCCGGCATCGTGATGATCGCGGAGGAGAGCACCTCGTGGCCGGGCGTGACGCAGCCGACGAGCGCCGGCGGGCTCGGCTTCGGGCAGAAGTGGAACATGGGCTGGATGCACGACTCGCTCGAGTACGTGCAGCGCGACCCCGCGTACCGCAGCTACCACCACGACGAGATCACGTTCTCGTTCGTCTACGCCTTCAGCGAGCAGTTCACCCTGCCGATCAGCCACGACGAGGTCGTGCACGGCAAGGGTTCCCTGTACGGCAAGATGCCCGGCGACGAGTGGCAGAAGCTCGCCAACGTGCGCGCCTACCTGGCGTTCATGTGGGCGCACCCCGGCAAGCAGCTGCTCTTCATGGGCCAGGAGTTCGCGCAGCCCTCCGAGTGGTCCGAGGCGAAGGGCCTCGACTGGTGGCTCCTCGACCAGCCCGGCCACCGCGGTGTGCAGGACCTCGTCGCGGAGCTCAACCGCGTGTACAAGGACTCCCCGGCGCTCTGGACGCACGACTCGACGGCCGACGGCTTCGAGTGGCTCGAGGGCGGCGACGCACCGCACTCGACCCTCGGGTTCCTGCGGAAGGACGGCGACGACCGGGTCGCGGTGTTCGTGAACTTCTCCGGCGTGCCGGTGGAGCGCCGCTTCGGGCTGCCGACAGCGGGCGAGTGGCACGAGGTGCTCAATACCGACGCGGCCGAGTACGGCGGCTCCGGGGTCGGCAACCTCGGCGTCGTCACGGCGGAGGACACCCCGTGGGCGGGCCGCCCGGCCTCAGCGCACCTCGTGGTCCCGCCGCTCGGTGCCGTCTGGCTGAAGCTGGCCCAGTAGCCCGGCCAGCGACCGCGACGCGATCGACCGACAGACGGGAGGCCCGGTGCCAGCTGGCACCGGGCCTCCCGTCTGTCCGACGCCGCGTCCACCGTGATGCGCGAGACGCCGTCGTGTCCTCGAGACGCCCCGGACACACCGAGACGCCGCCGGGTCCGGCGGCGTCTCGGTGTGACGACGGCGTCTTCTCCGCCGCGAGGACCCTGCCGGGTCTAGTACAGGGCGTTCGCCAGGCGACGACGCGCCGCGACGACGCGCGGGTCCTCGCTGCCGATGAGCTCGAAGTACTCGACGAGCCGGACACGCAGGGCCTCGCGGTCATCGCCGAACACCGTCGGCACGAGGTCGAGCAGACGCCCGAATGCGTCGTCGACGTGCCCGCCCGAGATGTCGAGGTCGGCGACCGCCAGCTGCGCCTGGACGTCCTGCGGGCCGGCGGCCGCTGCCGCACGGATTTCGTCGGCCGTCCGGCCGTTGAGCCGGTCGAGCAGCGACACCTGTGCGAGGCCGGCGACGGCCATCTGGTCGTGCGGGTCCTGCAGGATCGCGGTCTTGTACTCCTCGATGGCGGTGGCGTAGTCACCCCGCTCGATCGCGTCGTACGCGGCCTGGTGGTGCGGCGGGAGCGGCTCCGGCTCCGGCTCGCCCTGCTCGGCGTCGGTGGGGGCCGCTCCGCCGTCGACGGTGACGCGACCGGTCACGCCGTTCTGCTCGGCCGCCTGGAGCACCTGCTCGTAGACGTCGCGGACCTGCGCCTCGGGCAGTGCCCCGACGAAGAGCCCGAGCGGGCGTCCGCCGATCACGGCGGCCACGGTCGGGATCGACTGCGCCTGGAACGCCTGCACGAGCTGCGGGTTCGTGTCGGCATCCACCTTGGCGAGCACCACGCGGCCGTCGTACTCCGCGGTGAGCTGCTCGAGGATCGGCGAGAGCTGCTTGCACGGCCCACACCACTCGGCCCAGATGTCCACGATGACCGGGACGACGGTCGACAGCTGCAGGACGTCCTGGAACGTCGCATCGGTGACGTCGATCACGAGCGACGGCACCGTCAGGTCGGCGCCGTTCGCGGTGTCGGCTTCGGTACCGGGCACGGCACCGCCAGTGGAACCCGCCGGGGCCGGAGCACCGGACGGCTGGGGCGGCCGCTGTGCGCGGTCGACGAGGGACGACAGGTCCACGGCTCCGCGGAGCCCGGACGGGGTCGGGGGGATGTTGCTCATTGCACCTCACTCGCTGCGGTCAGGCCCTGTGTGAACCCGAGCAGGACCACTTTGCCATCCGAGGCGACCGGCGGCACGTAGAAGAGCAGCTGGACGCTGTAGGTCGCGCTGATGCCCTTCTTGCTCGTGTCCACGCCGGACAGTGCCTTGACGGCACCCTCGGTGTTCACCTCGGCGCCCGACGCGGTCGGGGTCACCTTCTCGACCTCGTCCAGGTCGGCGGAGACCAGGGCACCGGCGTCGTCGGTCGCGATGGCGACGGCGGAGTCGGCCGGGACCTCGGACGAGTACTCGATCTTCGCCGTGTCCGGCAGGGCCTTGGCCTTCTTGTCCTTGTACGCCTTGCCGATGGTGGTGCGGAGCGCATCACCCTCGCTCGCGAACAGGTCGGCGTACTCGCTGGCGGTGTCCTTCGACAGGATGTCGCCGTACGCGGTCGCGACCTGGTCGGGCTGGATCGTCAGGAGCTTCGACTCCGGCGCGAGCAGTGCGGCACCGATCGTCGTCGGCGCGAGGCTCGGGATCTTCGCGTCGGCCTCGAGCGAGACGTCGTACGCCACCTTGTACGGATCGCGAGCGGTGTCCTGCACCAGGGTCAGGGCCTGCGGGGCCGACTTGGCGTCGCAGTCCTCGGCGACGATCGTGAAGACCGTGCGCGGCCAGCTGTCGGTCTGCTGCGGCAGCGCGACGCACACCTGCGCGGCCGAGATCGCCGGCGGCGCCTTGACGTCCGTGTCCTTCGCGCGGATCGCGTAGTTCGCCTCGCGCAGCTCGAGCGCGGCGCCCGTGAAACGGGTCCCGGCGAGCCTGCTGTCGCGGGTCTCGTCAGCCTGCTTCGCCACGGCGGCGGTGCGCTGCACGACGCGGGTGATCTGCTGCTTGGTCGCAGCCGTCGGCTCGGTCGTCTCCGCAGCCCCCGTGGCAGTGGCCGTCGGGGTCGGCGTGGCGAGCGACGGGTCGCCGCCCTGCGGCCAGTAGTCCGAGGAACAGCCGGCCAGGGTCAGGGCACCGACGAGCAGCACCGGCACGCCGACGAAGGCGCGCGAGCCGCGGCGACCAGGACGCGGCACCTGCGCACCGGCTGCGGCAGCACGGCGCGAGGCGCGCACCCGCGGCGGCCGGCTGCCCCCACTGCGGCGACGGGGACCGCGGCCGCGGCGCTGGTGCAGGAACGCGAGGACGAGCAGCACGAGGCCTCCGACGACGAACACGCCACCGGCCACGAGCAGCGGACCGACCGCCGGGGTCGCGGTGTCCTGCGGCCAGGTGACGGACACGTCGTTCGGGGCCGCGGCCTTGCCGTCGCTGACGACCAGCACCGAGACGTCCTGCGGCAGACGCACGGTGAACTGCCCGGCGCCGTCGTACTCCTGGTACCAGAGGTCGCTGCCCCCGGGCGAGGGGACGCTGGTCTCGCTGCCCGTGGTCGACCCGACGAGCGAACCCTTCTCGGCGTCGAAGCGGAGCGTGGTGTGCTCGGCGTCACCGATCCAGGCGTCGACGTCGGCGGTCTTGCCGTAGGCCGCGAAGACCTTGCCGGAGCCGGACACGTTGATGCGCTGGTAGCCGGGGTTGGCGTTGAGGGTCGTCCCCGGGATCACCGTCACCGGGGCGGAACTGGTCGTCGAGCTCTCGGCCACGAGCGAGGACGGCGGCGCGAACACGGTCCGCTGTCCCACCGCCAGCGCCACGAGCAGCAGACCGATGACGAAACTGACGATCGCCAGGACGAATCGCACGAACTCTCTCCCTACCGCGCCGGGGTGGGGATGTCGGCGCGCGAATCAGCGACTCAGGATAGCGAGCAACGCTGGACAGTGCATCAATCCGCGCTGTCGCCGGACTCAGACGCCCCGCTCCGGCCCCCACTACAATCGGCAGCGGGCCGAACCTGGCCCGCTGCCGACCCCAGGAGCGACACGTGGCGAACGACGAGGCCGAGTTCGGAACCGAGCTGCGCGGGTACCGCCGCGACGAGGTGGAACGCGCACTGAACGACCTGCGCCGCGAGCTCATCAAGTCGAACAACGACCGCGCCGACGCCGCGAAGGAGATCCGTCTCCTGCAGGCCCGGGTCTCCGAGCTGCAGGGCGAGCTCGACGAAGCCGGCACCCCCACGTACAGCGGACTCGGCACCCGCCTCGAGTCCACCCTGCGCGTGGCCGAGGAGCAGTCGACCCGGCTCATCAGCCAGGCGGACATCGACGCCCAGCGGCTCCGTGCCTCGAGCCGCACCGAAGCCGAGCGCACCGTCCGCGAAGCACAGGAAGAAGCGCGCGACACCCTCGAGGACGCCCGTACCCGCGCCACCAACGAGCTCACCCGCGCCCGCGCCGAGGCAGCCGACACCGTCGAGCGCGCCCGCGCCGAGGCCGGCCTGCTCACGCAGGACGCCCGGAACGAAGCGGCCGCGATCCGCGGTGCCGCCGTGACCGAGGCCGCCGAGGTCCGCTCCATCGCCATCCGCGAGACGAACGCCCTGCGCGCCCAGGTCGAGCACGAGGTCGCAGAACTGCGCGAGATCGCCCAGCGGGAGTCCGCCGAGGCCCGCACCGCCGCCGCCGAGCTCGACCGCGAGACCGAGCACCGCCGGACGGTCTTCGAAGCCGACCACACCCGCCGTACCGAGGACCTCGACCGTGAGGAGACGACCCGGCGCGAGGCCCTCGAGCGCGAGGTCACCGAGGGTCGTGCCGCCTGGCACCGTGAGCGTGACGAGGAGCAGCAGGCACACGCGCTGGCACTCGAGACCGGTCGCGCCGAACTCGAGTCCGAGGTCACCCGCCGTCGCGCCGAACTCGACAGCGAGGTCGCCGACCGCCGCCGCGAGCTCGACGAGGAACTCGCCGCCGCCCGCGCCCAGTGGGACCGCGAACTCGCCGCCGCCCGCACCGCGCTGGAGCAGGAGGTCGAAGCGGCCCGCGCGCAGCTCCGCGTCGACGAGGAACAGACGCGCGTCGAGAACGCGCGCCTGGTGCAGGAGACCGCCGACCGGATCGCCCGTGAGCTCGAGGAGCACGACGCCCGGATCGCGCAGGAGCGCGCGGAGGCCGACGCAGCAGCCGAGCGAGCGCTCCGTGAGCACGAGAACGCCATCGCCGCCCGACGCGAGCGCGAGCACGCCGAGGTCGACACCGAGATCGCCGACCGCCGCACCACCGAGCTCGGGGTGCTCGAGGCCGAGCGCACCGCCCTGCGGCAGGAGATCGACACCGCCCGCGCCGCCCTGGTGAAGGAGCGCGACGAGGTCCGCGCCGAGATCGCCCGGGAGCGCGACGAAGCCCGCACGACGCTCGAGTCGGAGCTCGCTTCCCGACGTGACGACGCCGAGCAGGACTACCTGCGGAAGCACCACGAGACGGTGACCGAGACGCAGAAGTACCTGGACGAGGCGAACCTGCAGCTCGCCGAGGCCACGCGTCGCGCGACCGAGGCCCGCGAGCGCGCCGAGCGCCTGCAGCAGGAGGCCGACGACCTCGAGCGCACGAGCACGGCCGAGGCCCAGGAGCACGCGCGCACCATCGTCGCCGACGCGCAGGACCGCGTGCACCGGATGGTCGCCGACGCCGAGGAGCGCACCGCCGGCGTCATCGCCGAAGCCGAGGACCGCCTGGCGGCGATCCGGACCGAACGCGAAGCCGTCGCGGGGTACCTGGAGAACCTCCGCGGCGTCCTCACGAACGCCACGGGCCTGCTCGGCACGGCGCCCGCCGCAGCGTCGGATGCGGACGCTGACGACGACGTGGACGCGACCGAACGCTGACGGTCCACTGCCCGGAGGCGCGACCCGCGCCTCCAGGCAGTCCCACCTGGTGCAGGTGGGAGCCGCAGGGCGCCTTCCGGGCGTCGTCAGACGGGCCAGTGGGTCGGCAGCGGCGCGCTGCCCGGCACGACGAGGTCGGCGATCGCGTCGAGGACGATCCGCACGTACCGCTCCCCCACCCACAGGTGCTTCGCGCCCGCGACCGCCACGACCCGGACGTTCGGGGCGAGCGCGAACCGTGCCGCCGCGGCCTCGGGCTGCAGGAAGTCGTCGTGCTCCGGGACGAGCGCCACGACCGGGACCCCGACGGCAGCCCAGCGGACGAGTTCCTCGTCCGAGGTGCGGTGCAGCGGCGGGGACAGCAGGACGACCCCGGCGACCGTGCCTGCCTCGACGTGTTCGAGCGCGTGCTTGAGGATCACCTCGGTGCCGAACGACCAGCCGACCAGCCACGGGGTCGGCAGGCCGCGGTCGATGACCTCGGCGACGGCGGCTCGCAGGTCGAAGCCCTCGGACACACCCTCGCCGAAGACGCCCTCGGAGGTGCCGCGCGGCGACGTGACGGACCGGAAGTTGAACCGCAGCACCGCGATGTCGGCGAGGGCGGGCAACCGTGCGGCAGCCTTCTTGAGCACGTGCGAGTCCATGAACCCGTGCGCGGTCGGCAGGGGATGGAGCGTGACGATGGTTCCGCGAGCCGAGGTGTCGGCAGGCTCGGCGAGCTCACCGACGAGCGTCAGGTGGTCGTCCGTGACGAGCTCGACCTCGGTGCGACGGGCCGGCAACTCGGTGGCGGATCGGATCTCGGTGTCGTGCTCGGTCATGCGATGCTCCAGCAGTGGTTGTGCCAGTGCCGGCGCGACGCCAGGTCGGCAGCGTCACCGAGCACGCCGTCCGCGCGCCAGACGACCACGTGGGCGGTGCCGGGCAGGACCGTTCCGCCGCACCCCGGGCAGATGTACTCCTTCTGCGCCGACGCGGCCGAGATCGGCTGCACCTGGTACTCGCGACCGTGACGGACCTCGGTGCGCTTCCACGAGCTCATCAGCCGGTCGAGGGTGGTCTCCTCGTCAGGCTCGACGTCGCGACCACGGGGGCGCCGCGGTCGGTTGCTGCGCGGCACCCGAGCAGCCGATCAGTACCAGTTGTTGGCCTGGCTGTGACCCCAGGCACCACAGGGGGTGCCGTAGACGCCGGCGATGTAGTTGAGACCCCACGTGATCTGCGTCGCCGGGTTGGTCTGCCAGTCGGCGCCGGCCGTGGCCATCTTGCTGCCGGGGAGGGCCTGCGGGATGCCGTACGCACCGCTCGGGTTGTAGGCGTTCACCCGCCAGCCGGACTCCTTGTTCCACAGCGAGACCAGGCAGTTGTACTGGTCGGTCCCCCAGCCACGAGCCGTGACCTGCTGCAGGGCGATCGCCTGCGCGCTGCCCGGGTCGGGCGTCGCGGCGGTGGCGGCGAGCGTGTTGGCGGCCGAGACCGGCTGGGTCTCGGTGGCCGCGGTGTCGTCGGTGGTCTCGGCGTCGGCCTCGTCCTCTTCGACGACGGGCTTGACGACCTTCGGGGCCGGGACGGTGACGTCGTAGCCGTCACGGTCGGCGGCGGCCACGGCGTAGGTGCCGTGCGCGGTGTACTGCTGCGGTGCCGGCGGCGTCTTCACGAGCACCGGGGTGTCGACGGCGGCCTGTGCGACGTCGGCCTGCAGCGGGTTGAACAGCGAGCCGCCGACGAACAGGAACACGCCGACGAAGGACATCATCGGGGCGGTCGCGCGCTTGCGGGCCACGGCGTTCACCGACGATGCGGCGGGCTTGACGAGCTTCGGCGTCGCACGGCGCTGCACCGTCGCGGTGCGCTGCTTCGCGGGACGCTGGTCGGCCTCGACGAGGGCATCGTGGGCGAAGGACGCCACACGCTCGTCGGAGACGCGGTTCGCCGCCACCGACTTCGGCGTGGCGACCGGACCCGTCGTCGCGGCCGCTGCCTGCGGGGTCACCCCGAACGCCGACGTCTCCGTCGTGCGGGTTCGCTGCATTGCCGCGCGGCGCTCACCGGAAGCCTGGAGGCTGAGGTGCTCGCGGGTATCGCGGTCGGAGCTTGAGTCTGCCGTGTGCCTGCCCATGAGTAGGACCAGGGTAACGGAACGATCACGGAAAGCGAAGCACCTGGGGACAGCGCGTCGTCACCGGACAGCGAGCATCACTTCGACGACGGCGTCGAGCAGCGCGTCGACCTGCGCCTCGCGGTACCCGCCGTGCTTCGGGCGGAAGACGATCGAACGGACCTCGGTGAGGCTGAGCGGCTTGCCCTCGCGGAAGTACCCGGCGAGCCGGGCGGCGAACGCGTCGACGTCCTTCGGGTGGTAGCCGGTGCCGAGCACGCTGACCCGGCTGAACCGCTGACCGTCCGGCCGCTCGAGCCGCGCCACGACGTCGGATGCCTTCGTCCGTGCTTCTGCGTACCAGGCCTTCTTGCCGACCTCGCTCATCTCACGCTCACGCTCACGGGCAGCGAAGGCGTCCTCGAGCCGCTCGAGCGCAGCGTCGACGTGCGACGTGGAGTACCCGCCCTTGCGCATCGAGAAGGCCGTGGCGCGGATCTTCGCGGCCTCGATGCCGGGAGCGCTGTCGTCGGCGGAGTACGCGCGCCGGGCGTCCTCGAGGAAACGCTCGACTTCGTCGACGTCGTAACCGAGAGCGGAACGGGCTGCGGTCGGGAAGGTGGTGGCCACGGCGTCATTCTGCCAGTCCGGACCCGTGGCACAACCTGGACGCGCTGAGTGCGGCGTTCAGCCGACACGACCGCGGTCAGTGGTTGACGATGAGGTACAGCACGTAGGCGACCGCGGCGGACGGCAGGATGCTGTCGATGCGGTCGAGCAGGCCGCCGTGTCCGGGCAGGAACGACGAGATGTCCTTGATGCCGAGGTCGCGCTTGATCATCGACTCGGTCAGGTCACCCAGCGTGGCCGAACCGGAGATGAGCACACCGAGCAGGACACCCGTCCACCAGGGCAGCCCGAGCATGAACAGGGCCACCAGGATGCCGACGACGATGCTCGCCGCCACGGACCCGGCGAAACCCTCCCACGTCTTCTTGGGGCTGATGCGAGGTGCCATCGGGTGCTTGCCGAGGTTCAGCCCGGTGGCGTACGCGCCGGTGTCGACCGCGACGACGACGAGGATGAACCCGATCACCCAGAGGTTGCCGTCCGGCTGGGCGGAGAGCAGCACGACGCAGGCGCCGAGCAGCGAGATGTAGGCCTGGACGAACAACCCGTTGGTGAGGTCACGGGCGACGTTGCCGGCCGGGGGCTTCTGCCGCGCGACGGCGACCTCGACCAGTCGCCAGACGCTGATCAGGACGATGCCGCCGAGCAGGGTGAACAGCGCCGCCACCTGCCCGAGCAGGAACGCCGCCGGAACGATCGCGACCGCGACCGCGACGCTCGGGATCCGCGGGACGTCGCGCCCGGCGAACCGCATCGCGCTCGTCAGCTCGTAGACGCCGACGCCCAGCAGGAACGCCGCGACCACCATGAAGGACGGCGGCCAGAGGAGCAGCGTGCCGAGCATCACGACCGCGAACGCGAGCGCGATCCCGATCGCCGCCGGCAGGTTGCGCCCGGTCCGCGCGGTGAGCGCTTCGTTGCGCGCGCCGAATTCGGCCTTGCGCTGGCGGAGCTGCGCCTCGAAGTCGGTGCGCGCCGCTCGTGCACGCGCATCGAAGTCCTGACGGAGCCCCTTCTTCACGGGCCCGCTCGACGCGGGCCCGTGCTCTGCTGTGGGGCGGTCATCGCCCTGGTCGGAGCGACGCATCAGACCTCGAGGAGTTCGGCTTCCTTCTTCTTCAGCGCGTCGTCGATCTGGTCGACGTGCTTCTTCGTCAGGGCCTCGAGGTCCTTGTCGCCACGCGAGATCTCGTCGTCGGAGATCTCACCCTTGAGCGCGTCGAGGTCGTCCTTGGCCTTGCGGCGGATGTTGCGGATGACGACCTTGTGGTCCTCGCCCTTGCCGCGGACGAGCTTGACGAACTCCTTGCGGCGGTCCTGCGTGAGCTCCGGGATCGTCACGCGGACGATCTCGCCGTCGTTCGACGGGCTGGCGCCGAGGTTCGGGAACGTCGCGATGGAGCGTTCGATCTCCTTGAGCGCCGACTTGTCGTACGGCGTGACGATGAGCGTGCGGGCCTCGGGCGTCTGCAGGGACGCGAGCTGCGCGAGCGGCGTCGGCGTGCCGTAGTAGTCGACCGGGATCTTCTGGAAGAGCGCGGCGTTGATCCGGCCGGTACGGACGGTCGAGAAGTCGTCCTTGGCGACCTCCACGGCCTTCGCCATCTTCTCGGTGGCTTCGGTCAGGACATCACTGATCACGGTGTTACTCCTTCGGTACTGGCGTCGAGTCTAGTCAGCGCGGGGGTCAGTTGCTGACGACGGTGCCGATGCGCTCGCCACGGATCGCGGCCTGGACGTTGCCCTCGCCCTCCATGCCGAAGACGTGCATCGGCATGCCGTTGTCCATGCAGAGCGAGAACGCGGTGGCATCGACGACCTTGAGGCCCTTCAGCAGCGCGTCCTGGTAGGTCACGTGGTGCAGCTTCTCGGCCGTCGCGTCCTTCTTCGGGTCGGCGGTGTACACGCCGTCGACGCCGTTCTTGGCGACGAGGACCTCGTCCGCCTTGATCTCGAGCGCACGCTGCGCCGCGACCGTGTCGGTCGAGAAGTACGGCAGCCCGGCACCGGCGCCGAAGATGACAACCCGGCCCTTCTCGAGGTGCCGCTCGGCGCGCCGCGGGATGTACGGCTCGGCGACCTGGGTCATCGCGATGGCGGACTGCACGCGGGTTGCAGCTCCCGCCTGCTCGAGGAAGTCCTGCAGCGCGAGTGCGTTCATCACCGTGCCGAGCATGCCCATGTAGTCGGCGCGGCCGCGGTCCATGCCGCGCTGCGAGAGCTCGGCACCCCGGAAGAAGTTGCCCCCGCCGACGACGATCGCGATCTCGACCTCGCGCGCGGCGACGGCGATCTCCTTGGCGATGGTGCCGATCACGTCGGGGTTCACCCCGAGGGAGCCGGCGCCGAACGCCTCTCCCGACAGCTTCAGCAGAACGCGGCGTCGTCCGGTCTTCTCGTCGGTCATCTGGTCCGCACCCTTCGTCGTGGTCTCGTGGAAATGTACTCGCGGATGTGTCGCGCGCGTGCCGTGCCCGTGCGCGCGAAAAACGGGGCCAGGAACCTGGTTGGTTCCTGACCCCGTCACGGGTTCGTTACGCGCCGACCTTGACGCGGGCGAAGCCCTGGATCGTGATGCCGGCGTTCTCGGCGGCCTTCGCGACGGAGATCTTGTTGTCCTTCGCGTAGTCCTGGTCGAGGAGCGACACCTGCTTGATGTAGGCGTTCACCCGGCCCTCGACGATCTTCGGGAGCGCAGCCTCGGGCTTGCCCTCTTCGCGCGTGATCGCCTCGACGGTCGCACGCTCCTTCTCGATGGCCTCGGCCGGGACCTCGTCGCGGGTCAGGTACGTCGGGTTCGCGAACGCGACGTGCTGCGCGATCGAACGTGCCTCGGCGGCGTTGTCACCCTCGTACGCGATGACGACGGCGATCTGCGGCGGCAGGTCCTGGCTGGTCTTGTGCAGGTAGATCTCGAAGGCCGAGCCCTCGACACGGCGGACCGTGCGGACCTCGAGCTTCTCGCCCAGCGCGGCAGCGGCCTCGTTGACGACCTCGAGGACGGTCTTGCCGTCCAGCGGCGCGGCGTTGGCGGCAGCGACGTCGGCGGCACCGGCAGCGGCGACCGCGCCCAGCACCTTGTCGGCGAGGGTGGTGAACTTCTCGTTCTTCGCGACGAAGTCGGTCTCGCTCGCGAGCTCGACGACCGTGGCGGCGCCGTTCTCGGAGGTCGCGACGACGACGCCTTCGGAGGTGGCACGGTCGTCGCGCTTGGCGACGGCCTTGGCACCCTTGATGCGGAGCAGCTCGACGGCCTTGTCGTAGTCGCCGTCGGCCTCGACGAGCGCGTTCTTCGCGTCCATCATGCCGGCGCCGAGGTCCTCGCGGAGCTTCTTCACGTCAGCAGCGGTGAAGTTTGCCATTGACTGGAGTCCTTTCTGGACTGTACGTGTGTGGAGAGTGGAGTGCAGTCGGGGCGCCGGACCCGGTGGGTCCGGCGCCCCGGCGACTCACTCGGCGGGGGTGGTCTCCGCGGCTGCCTCGGCCTCGGCCGTCGGCTCCGCGTTCTTCGCCTCGTCGGCGATCGGCTCGCCGATCTCCTTCGCGGCGACCTGCGCGTCAGCGTCGTTCTCCTCGACGGGGGCGGCGGGCGCCTCGGTCGTGGCGGCGGTCTCGCCACCGAGGAGCTCCTGCTCCCACTCGGCGAGGGGCTCGCTGGCCTCGTCCTCGTCGCCACCGTTGTGGCGGGTCTTCAGGCCCTCGGCCGCGGCGTCGGCGACGATGCGGGTCAGGAGACCGACGGAGCGGATCGCGTCGTCGTTGCCCGGGATCGGGTACGTGATCTCGTCGGGGTCGCAGTTGGTGTCGAGGATGCCGATGATCGGGATACCGAGCTTCTGCGCCTCGTCGACGGCGAGGTGCTCCTTCTTGGTGTCGACGATCCAGAGCGCGCTCGGGGTCCGCGTGAGGTTGCGGATACCACCGAGGGTCTTGTGGAGCTTGTCCAGCTCGCGCTTCTTGATGAGGAGCTCCTTCTTGGTGAAGCCCTTCGTCGTGTCGTCGAAGTCGATCTCCTCGAGCTCCTTCATGCGCGCGAGGCGCTTGGAGACCGTCTGGAAGTTCGTGAGCAGACCGCCGAGCCAACGCTGGTTGACGTACGGCTGGCCGACGCGGGTCGCCTGCTCGGCGATGGAGCCCTGGGCCTGCTTCTTGGTGCCCACGAAGAGGATCGTGCCACCGTGCGCGACCGTCTCCTTGACGAAGTCGTACGCGCGGTCGATGAAGGCCAGCGACTGCTGCAGGTCGATGATGTGGATGCCCGAGCGCTCGGCGAGGATGAAGCGCTTCACCTTCGGGTTCCACCGACGGGTCTGGTGTCCGAAGTGGACGCCGCTGTCGAGCAGCTGGCGGATGGTGACGACGGCCATGTGCCGTCCTCCTTCTGTGTTCTCGGCGCGCAGCCGTGCTCTCGCACGTCCCTGCGGACCTGTTGCGGTTGTGTCGATCACGACCGTCGGTCGTGGTCCCTGGTGTCCTGGCACGCGACCGCCCGCTCGTGGGAGCGGGACCGGTGGTCGGGTACCGAGCCGGTGAGGGCCTGGTGGACACGCGAAGTCAGCGCGCATCAGCACGCTGCTGGATAGATGCTAACAGAAGGGAGGCCCGGATCACGCGCGCCTCGCGGCTGACGTGATCCGGGCCTCCCTTCCGGCGATCCGTGCGGAACTGACGCGGTGCGCGACCGGCCGATCAGGCCTTGGCGTCCACCGTGTCGCCGTCGGCGGAGATGCCCATCTCCTCGAGCGAGCGGCCCTTGGTCTCCGGGATCTTGGCGATGACGAAGAACAGCGACAGCAACGCGAACAGCGCGTAGATGCCGTAGGTGACCGTCAGGTTGAAGCCCGAGAGCACCGGGAACGAGATCGTCACGATGAAGTTCGCGATCCAGTTGGCGGCCGAGCCGATGCCCAGCGCCGTGGCCCGGATGCGGTTCGGGAACATCTCGCCGAGCAGCACCCACATGAGCGGGCCCCACGTGGCGCCGAAGGACACCACGAAGAGGTTCGCGAAGATCAGCGCGATGACGCCCCACGAGCCGGGGAGGCTCGGGCTGCCGTCGACGATCGTCGCCTGCGAGAACGCGATGGCGACCATGGTCAGCGAGACGAACATGCCCGCCGAACCGGCGACGAGCAGCGGCTTGCGACCGACCTTGTCGACCAGGAAGATCGCCACGAAGGTGACGGCGACGTTGACCACCGAGGTGATCGTGGAGATGAGGAACGAGTCCTCCTCCTTGAAGCCGACGGCCTGCCAGAGCGTCGTCGAGTAGTAGAAGATCACGTTGATGCCGACGAACTGCTGCAGCACGGCGAGGATGATGCCCACCCAGACGATGGGCTGGAGCCCGAAGCGGTTGCCCCGGATGGAGCCCTTCTTCTCGTTCGCTTCCTTCTTGATGCCGTCCTGGATCTCCTCCAGGCTCGTGTTCACGGTGTCGCGCGGGACGATCTTGCCCATCACCACGCGCGCGTCGTCAGCACGACCCTTGGTGAGGAGGTAGCGCGGGGACTCCGGCAGCGTGATCGCCAGGACGCCGTAGACGACCGAGGGGATCACCCCGACCAGGAACATCCAGCGCCAGGCCGCCAGGCCCCAGACCTCGGCCGAGGCGCTGCCCGCGGTGACGGCGAAGAGCTGGTCGGACAGGAGCGCGGCGAAGATACCGAGCGTGATCGCCAGCTGCTGGAACGAGGCCAGCCGCCCGCGGATCGCCTTCGGGGACACCTCGGAGATGTACGCCGGTGCGATGACCGAGGCAGTACCGATGCCGAGACCGCCGACCAGACGCCAGATCACGAGGTCCCACGTCGCGAACGCGAACGCCGACCCGATCGACGAGACGAAGAACAGCACGGCGGCCCAGAACATGATCCGGGTGCGGCCGTAGCGGTCGGCGAGGCGGCCTGCGAAGTAGGCGCCGAACGCGCAGCCGATCAGGGCCGAGGCGACCGCGAACCCGCTCGCCGCGTCGGAGAGGTCGAACTCGCCCTTGATCGCGTCGACGGCGCCGTTGATGACGGACGAGTCGAAGCCGAACAGGAAGCCACCGACCGCCGCCGCGATGGCGAACAGGGTGACCTTCCCCTTGAACGCACGGTCTTCGCCGTGCCCGGTGGTCGTGGTGGACACGATGCTCCTGGGTTCTGCCGCCGTGCCGGTGTGCAGCACGGTGCCCCGGCGGTCGGCTGGTTCGCCGTCCGAGCGGCGTTGCGTGTTCCGGAGCGGCCCCGACTGTACTCCTCGCTCGGGATCTGGTCATAACCGGGGCGTGATCGGCAGGACTCGCTCCCGTGCGGAGGCGGAACGTCGGTGTCGTTGTCGTACGACGTCGGTTCCGTCGCGCCCGTCGCGCCCGTCGCTGCATGGTTCCTCCCCAGGGCCTGGAGGTGCGACTCCCCCTCCACGGATCACCTCGGGTCCGCCCCGGGGCCGGTTCCACGGCCGAAGCTGGGGACATGCGATCGACTGCACGTTCCGTCTTGCTGTCCGTGGTGTGCGCGGCGGTGCTGAGCGGGACGGCGGTGCTCGGTGCATCGCCGTCGACGGGCGCCGGGGCGTTGGCGGGTGCTGCGACCGACTCGGGCCGGGTCGAGGCTCGCTGGGTCTGGCCCACCGGATCGCGGGTCGTCGAGCGCGCGTGGGAACCAGCGTCCTCGGACTACGCCGCCGGCCACCGGGGCCTCGACGTCCCGGCCGTCCTCGGGAGCACCGCCTCGGCGGTGGACGACGGCACCGTGGCGTTCGCCGGCGCGGTGGGCGGCCGCTCCGTCGTGACCATCGACCACGGCGACGGGCTGGTCAGCACGCTCGACTCGGTGACGCCCCTGGTCGCCGCGGGAGACGAGGTCGTGCGGGGTGCGGCGGTCGGACGCGTCTCGGTCGGACACTGTCCGGCGTCGGCGCCGTGCCTGCACCTCGGTGCTCGCGTCGACGGTCGCTACGTCGACCCGATGGCGTACCTGCCACCGGCCGAGTGGCCGGTGCTGCTGCCCGAGTCGGCCTGGCCCGGGTGAGCGGAACCGACCGGGACGCACGTCGGCGCAGCGTCAGGCGCGCGGGTGCGCTGTCCGGTAGACCTCGCGCAGCCGGGCCGACGACACGTGCGTGTAGATCTGCGTCGTCCCGAGGCTGGCGTGACCGAGGAGTTCCTGCACCGCACGAAGGTCCGCTCCCCCGTCGAGCAGGTGCGTCGCCGCGGTGTGCCGGAAGGTGTGCGGGCCGCTCGGGCCCTCGCCCGGCAGGTCACCGAGCAACCGCGCCACCACGCGGTAGGCACTGCGGACGCCGAGTCGGGCGCCACGGTCGCCGAGGAACAGCGCCGTGCCGGCCGCTCCCTCCGCCCGTGCCGCGAGGGCGGGCCGTCCGCGCTCGAGCCACGCCTCGAGTGCGTCCCGCGCCGGCACCCCGAACGGCACCACGCGTTCCTTGCCGCCCTTGCCGAGCACGCGCACGGTCAAGCGTCCGC
Organism: Curtobacterium sp. MCPF17_051; assembly: GCF_003234595.1. Classification (NCBI taxonomy): domain Bacteria; kingdom Bacillati; phylum Actinomycetota; class Actinomycetes; order Micrococcales; family Microbacteriaceae; genus Curtobacterium; species Curtobacterium sp. MCPF17_051. The sequence goes on from NZ_QKSE01000004.1 coordinate 144,422, forward strand.
GATCGACGTCGGTCACGTCGATCCCGACCAGTTCGCTGACCCGGATGGCCGCCGCGTACAGGAGCTCGACGAGGGCCAGGTCCCGCAGCGCCGTCGGGTCCTCCGTCGCCGCACGGGCACCGAGTCCGTCGAGCAGGGCGCGCACCTGGTCGGCCGACACCACGCGAGGCAGGTGCGCCCCACCCTTCGGCGCGCGGAGCCGGACCCCGGCGTCGGTCGTCGTCATCCCGGTCTCGCTCGCCCAACGCGTGAACGCCCGCACGGACGAAGACCGCCGGGCGATGGTCGACCGGGCGAGCCCGCGGTGATCGGCGTCCCACAGCCAGTCACGCAGGAGCTCGAGCTCGACGTCGGCGACGCGGTCGATGCCACGACCGTCCGCGAACACCACGAGCTGCTCGAGGTCGTTGGCGTACGCGCGGAGGGTCTGCTCGCTGAGGCCACGCGCGTGCCGGGCGTGCCGGAGGAAGGCGTCCACCGCCACCACGAGTCGACTGTCCGTCCGCGCAACCACGACGCCAGCGTACGGCGACCGGACGTCATGCCCGACCCCACCCGCCGCCGCTGGCGACGACGAGTCCCTGCAGCTGTGCGAGCGCGAGCGCGTCGGCGACGTCGGCCGTCGACATCCCGGCCCGGCGGGCGATCTCGGCCTCGGGCAGGGCGCGACGGCCGAGCGCGTCGAGCACCCGGAGCACCTCGGGATCCTGCCTGCCGGACAGGAGCGGTTCGTCGCGCACCGCTCCCCCGCTCGTCCCGGTCGCGGGCCTCACCGTCGCGACCGGATCCCCGGGGTGCACGACGATCTGTGCCCGCCCCTGTGCGATGAGTCGATGGCACCCGACCGACGCCGAGGACGCGAACGCTCCCGGCACCGCGAACACGGGCCGGCCGAGCTGTGCGGCGTGGTGGGCGGTGTTGAGGGCCCCGGACCGGGCGCCTGCTTCGACCACGACCGTGACGTCGGCCAGCGCGGCGATCAGTCGGTTCCGGGCGAGGAAGCGCCACCGCGTCGGTCGCGTCCCCGGTGCCGACTCGGCGAGCAACGCCCCTTGCCGGGCCACGTTGTGGAGCAACTGCGCGTTCCCCACCGGGTAGAGCTGGTCGATGCCACCGGCCAGGACCGCGATCGTGGGCGTCCCGGCGGCGACTGCGACACGGTGCGCCACCGCGTCGATGCCGTAGGCACCCCCGCTCACGATGCGGCACCCGGCGTCCGCCGCCGTCGACGTGATCTCCGCCGCGGCCTCGGCCCCGGCCACCGTGTTCGCCCGGGACCCCACGACGCCGAGCGCCGGCCTCCCGTCGCCGAGGCACACGCCCGAGCTGCGCGTCCAGAGGACCACCGGGGCGTGCGGACCGAGGTCGTCCATCGCCGACGGCCACCCGTCGCTCGCGGGGACCAGCAGACCGGCTCCGACCGCTCCCGCCGCCGCCAGCACGTCGCCCACCTCGACGGCGGCCAGCCGGGGCCGCCAGCGTTCCACCGCGGTCTGCAGCACACCGAGCAGCACCGCGGGGTCCTCGGCGCCCGGTACCTCGGCGTCGACGCAACATCCCAGCAGCGGATCGAAGTCCTTGTCAGCGGCGAGCAGCACCGCACCGAGCGCGCGCTCCGGTCCGAGTCCGGCGAGGAGCTCTCCGGCGACGGAGTCCCCCGGCTCGACGATGGCCGACCACGCGACGCGGGCCGCGGCCTGCACCGGGTCGACCGCCGCACCGCTCGGCCCGAGCAGGCGCGCCACCGTGTCGAGGAGCTCGGTGCCCGCCGCGATCACAGGGCGCTCCGCAGCGCGAGGGCTCCGCGGACGTGCGCACCCGTGGGCCGCTCCACCGCGTCGAGGTCGGCCAGCGTCCACGCCAGTCGCATCACGCGGTCCCAGCCGCGCATCGTCAGGGTGCCGAGGTCGAGTGCGCGGTCGAGGTCTGCCGTCGACCCGGGTTCGATGCGCCCCTCGGCCCGGAGCCACGTCCCGGTGACCTCGGCGTTGCGGGACCATCCCGTCCCGTGCAGTCGCTCCGCCATCCGGGCGCGGGCTGCCGCGACCGCGGCACGCGCGACCGCCGTCGTCGGGGTGCTGCCGTCCGCGTCCCGCATCCGACCCGTCGTCACCCGGGGCACCAGCACCCGGATGTCCATCCGGTCGAGCAGTGGCCCCGACATCCGGCCGAGGTACCGGCGGACGGTGCTCGGCGAGCACTCGCACGGCTGCCCGTGCGCACCACCGGCGTTGCCGCACGGGCAGGGGTTCGCCGCCAGGACGACCTGGCAGCGTGCGGGGAAATCGGCCGCGCCCGCCGCACGGTGGATCGTGATCCGACCGGACTCGAGCGGCTGCCGGAGCGCATCGAGCACAGCCCGCGGGAACTCCGGCGCCTCGTCGAGGAACAGGATGCCCCCGGTGGCCCGCGACACGGCTCCGGGGCGAAGGACCCCCGACCCACCGCCGATGAGCGAGACCGCCGACGCGGAGTGGTGCGGGGCTTCCCAGGGTGGCTTCGTGCTCCACGACGCGGAACCCAGCCCGGCGACGGACCGGACCGCGGCGACCTCGAGCGCGGTCTCGTCGTCGAGGTCGGGCAGCAGCCCGGGCAGCCGCTCGGCGAGCATGGTCTTGCCGGCGCCCGGCGGCCCGAGCAGCAGTGCATGGTGTCCCCCGGCCGCCGCCGCGATGAGTGCTCGGACGCCGACCGGGTTCCCCACGACGTCCGACAGTTCGGCCACGGGACGCGGCACCGACGTGACCGGGACCGGCAGCACCGGATCGACCTCGACCGCCGGCAGGAGCGCCCCGGCGTCGATCGCCGCCGCCCGCAACGAGTCCACGCCCCGGATCCGCACCCCGCCGACCACGCGGGCCTCGGTCAGGTTGCCGACGGGCAGCACCACGCGGTCCGCACCGGCGTCGCGCGCGGCGACCAGCATCGGGATCACCCCGGGGACCGGACGCACCCGCCCGTCGAGGCCGAGCTCGCCGATGTAGACGATGCGCTCCGAGACGTCCGGCGCGAGACCGGCACCCGCGAGCACGGCCATCGCGATGGCGAGGTCGAACCCCGAACCGCGCTTCGGGATCGCCGCCGGGGTCAGGTTCACGGTGATCCGACGTGCGGGCAGCGGGCACCCCGCGTTCGCCGCCGCGGATCGCACGCGTTCGCGTGCCTCGCCCAGTGAGGTGTCGGGCAGACCGATGATGCTGAACGCCGGGAGCTGACTGGTCAGGTGCGCTTCGACCTCGATGCGACGACCGGTGACCCCGAGGAGCGCGACCGCGGCAGCGCGCCCGATGCCGGTCACAACACACCGGCCAGGTGCTCGACGACGGTGCGGGGACCGTCCAGGTGGACCGCGACGACGTCCACCCGGACCGCGCGCGCCGAGACCTCGGGATGCGCGTCGAACCACTCGGGCACGAGTCGCCGCATCCGGGTGAGCTTCGCGGCGGTGATCGCCTCGAACGGGTGGCCGGTCGCGGCCCCGGAACGGGTCTTCACCTCGATGAACGCGAGCGTGCAGGAATCCCACGCGACGATGTCGATCTCGCCGCGGGCACATCGCCAGTTCCGCTCGAGCACGCGGAATCCCCGCGCTTCGAGCCAGACCGCCGCTCGTTCTTCACCGAATCGTCCGAGTCGACCATTCCGGAGCGACCGCCCCGGTGGACGTTGCACGTCTTGTTCCATGTCGTTGCCTCCACGACAACGATCTCCGGAACGAACACCCCGATCGGCGGAGTCGGAGAGTCTGTGGAATCAGCGCGCGCGAATTGCCCCTGTGGAGGAAAGAAGAAGGACCCGGGCGATCGAGATCACCCGGGTCCTGCTGCGACGAGCGTCAGTGCGCTGCTGCGTAGGCTTCCTGCACCTGCGTCGAGATGCGGCCGCGGGACGAGACTTCGTACCCGTTCTCCTTGGCCCACTCGCGGATCTTGCCGAGCTCTTCCGAGTTGCCGCGCTTCGGCGCGGACTTCGGGGCGGAACCGCCGCCGGTTCGGCGACCGGACACCTTGCGCGCTGCGGCGATGTAGTCGGAGATCGCCTCGCGGAACTTGTCGACGTTGTCGTTCGACAGGTCGATCTCGTACGACGAGCCGTCGAACGCGAATTCGACCGTCCGACCTTCACCGGTGGTGATGGGGGAATCGTCGAGGTCGTCGACGAGCTGGACGGTGACCTTCTGTGCCATGGGGTGCTCCTGTTCGTGGGGCGGTTGAATCCCCATCAGAATAGCGCGAACAATTCACCGCCGGTTCGGATCAGCGGCGATTCACCGAGAAAGAAGCAGAAGAAAGCAAATTGACGATCACTCGTCGAGTGCGAGTTCCTTCGGCAGTTCGAGTTCCCGCGTCGTGAGTTCCTCGACATTCACGTCCTTGAACGTGAGTACCCGGACACCCTTGACGAACCGGTCGGAACGGTAGACGTCCCAGACCCAGACGTCGTTCATCGTCAGTTCGAAGTAGAAGTCGTGCTCCGTGTCACGGCGCACGAGTTCGACCTCGTTCGCCAGGTAGAAACGGCGCTCCGTCTCGACCACGTAACGGAACTGCGACACCACGTCTCGGTACTCGCGGTACAGGGCCAGCTCGACCTCGCGGTCGTAGTCGTCGAATTCGTCCTCATCCATTGCGCCCACAGTCTACGGCGACGGAGGGCCGAGCGGACGACGGGCTCAACCCGCGACGGCGTCGAGTTCGTCGAACCCGTCCAGTGCGACGCTCGAGGCCTGGTGCAGCCAGGACTTCCGGTGCAGTGCGTGCGCACCGATCGTCCGGATCGCGTCGTAGTGCGCCGTCGACCCGTAGCCCTTGTTCGACACCCACCCGTAGTGCGGAGCCTCGTCGTGCGCCGAGATCATGAGCGCGTCACGAGCGACCTTCGCCACCACCGACGCAGCAGCCACCGAGGCACAGTCGCGGTCGGCCTTGACCCGGACGACGACCTCGAGCGGATCGGCGGCCGGACGGAGCGCCTCGGGCAGGGCGCGGCTCAACCAGTCGAACGAGCCGTCGAGCACCACCACCGCGCCGTCGAGCGACACCCCGTCGGCGACCAGGGAGCCGAGCGCCTGCGCACCGGCCGCGCCGAGGGCCGGGACGATGCCCTGCTGGTCGACGAACTCCGCCGATGCCATGCCGACCGCCGTGCGTGCCCAGCGCTGCACGACGGGCACGAGGTCGGTCCGGCGCGCTTCGGAGAGCAGCTTGGAATCGGCGAGCCCCTGGGGCACACGACCGATGTCGAGCGTCACCGCGGCCACACCGACGCCGACCGGACCGGCGATGGCGCCACGGCCGACCTCGTCCATGCCGATGACCGTCACGCGGCCCTCGGCGAGCAGACGCTTCTCGACCCGGAGCGACGGACGGACGGCGGTCACTCGTCGCGCTCCTCCACGCCGGCGAACACCTCGGGGTGGTCGTCGAGCCACGTCCAGCGGCTCGCCGGCCAGGAGATGACGAACGCGCGGCCCGTGACGTCGGACATCGGGACGAAGCCCTTCGACGGGGTGTCGCCGTTGTACCGGGAGTCCTTCGAGTCGTTCCGGTTGTCGCCCATCACCCAGATGGTGCCCTTCGGCACGGTGACCGAGAAGTCGGTGGCCGAGGCCGGGGCGCCGGCGGGGAGCTTCAGGTACGGCTCCTTGATCGGCACACCGTTGACCGACATCTGTCCGAGGTCGTTGCAGCAGGACACCTTGTCGCCCGGCAGCCCGATGACGCGCTTGATCAGGTGGTCGTCGCTGTCACCGGTGCCGAGCCCGACCTGCGTGAGGAGCCAGTCGATGGCCTTGGCGGGCTGGGTGTCCGGCGTGACGCTCGGCACCTCGGACCCGGTGAGCCAGCCGCCCGGGTCCTTGAAGACGACGACGTCCCCCCGCTTCAGGGCCACGGCGCCGGGGACGAGCTCGTTGACGATCACCCGGTCGTTGATCTGCAGCGTGTTCTCCATCGACGCCGACGGGATGTAGAACGACCGGATCAGGAACGTCTTGACCAGGAACGACACGAGCAGTGCCGCGATGAAGATGATGACGAGGTCGCGGAGGAATGTGAGGACTCCGTTCCGTTGCTTCTCAGCACGTGGCCTGCGCCCGGAATCCTCTGTCGTGTCCGTCATTTCCGCTCTCGTTCGAACCACTGACTCCCCGCAATGGGAAGAGCCCCCCGTCGATGCACAACCGTACATGGACGAGGGGCTCGCAGCGCCGTCCGGCTCGCGGACGTTCACTGTGAAGGCGATCAGGCGTCGCGCTTCTCCTTGATCTTGCGGCGGGCCGCCTTGCCGCGGAGCTCGCGCAGGTAGTAGAGCTTCGCACGACGGACGTCACCCTTGGTGACGATCTCGATGTGGTCGATGATCGGCGAGTGCACCGGGAACCAGCGCTCGACGCCGACCTGGAAGCTCACCTTGCGGACCTTGAAGGTCTCACCGATGCCGTGGCCCTGACGGCCGATGACGACTCCCTGGAAGACCTGGATACGCGAGCGCGTGCCTTCGATGATGTTGACGTGCACCTTGATGGTGTCGCCGGGGCGGAAGTCCGGGACGTCGGTACGCAGCGATGCTGCGTCGACGTTGTCGAGGAGCTGGCTCATGGTGGGTTTCACTCTCTGCGGACGCGCACGGGTCGCCGCGGATCGAAGGTTCGGAAAGTGGTGGTGCGTGCCCGGTGTCGGCGACTCCCCCGTGGCAGAGTCCAGCCAGGGCACAGCGTTCAATACTGCCACAGAGAGCGCGGGAGACAAAACGACGAGGATGGACCCATGATCGAACTCCGCACCCCCGCCGAGCTGGACGGACTGCGCGTCGCCGGCCGGTTCGTGGCCGATGTCCTCGACGAGCTGCTCGAGACCGTCGACGTCGGCGTCAACCTGCTCGACCTCGACCGCGTCGCGGCCAGGATGATCGCCGAACGCGGGGCGGAGAGCTGCTACGTCGACTACCATCCGTCGTTCGGCATGTCGCCGTTCGGCAAGAACCTCTGCACCTCGGTGAACGACGCCGCCCTGCACGGGCTGCCGCACGACCACACCCTGCAGGACGGCGACCTGGTGAGCCTGGACTTCGCCGCGAGCGTCGGCGGCTGGGTCGCGGACTCCGCCGTGAGCGTCCAGGTCGGCACGCCGCGCGACGAGGACCAGGCCCTGATCGCCACGGTCGAGCGAGCACTGGCCGCCGGCATCGCCCAGGCGGCTCCCGGCAACAAGCTCGGCGACGTCTCGCACGCCATCGGTCACGTCGCGCACGAGGCCGGTCACGACGTGAACCTGCAGTTCGGCGGGCACGGCGTCGGTCGCACGATGCACGGGGATCCGCACGTGCCGAACGACGGCCGTCCGGGTCGCGGCCTGAAGCTCCGACCGGGGCTGGTCGTCGCGATCGAGCCGTGGCTCATGCAGACGACCGACGAGCTCTACCAGGACGATGACGGCTGGACCCTGCGCAGCGTCGACGGCTCACGTGCCGCGCACGTCGAACACACGGTCGCGGTCACCGAAGCCGGCCCCGAGGTCCTGACCCTGCGTCGCGCTCAGCGCGCCGACCCGACCGTCTGACGGACGGGAGGCACGGTGCGGGCCCGCCCCGTGCCTCCAGGCAGACCCGGCGGGGCCGGGTTTCGTGCTCAGCGACAGTTCACGCGGAACGAACCGCGAGGAGTGTCGCTCAGCCCGAAACGCGTTCAGCAGGCAGACGCGCCAGCCGATCACGCAGGCGGCAGCAGGTCCGGACGGACGCGCCGCGTCCGCTCCAGCTGCTGCTCGTGCCGCCAGGTACCGACGCGGGCGTGGTGCCCGCTGAGCAGGACGTCGGGGACGTCCAGGCCGCGCCACGACGCGGGCTTGGTGTACGAGGGGTACTCGAGCAGGCCGTCCTCGTGGGACTCCTCGACCAGCGACTCGGGGTTGCCGACGACGCCGGGGACGAGTCGACCGACGGCCTCGATCATCGCCATCGCGGCGACCTCGCCGCCGTTCAGCACGTAGTCCCCGAGCGAGAGCTCCACGACGGTGGCGTGCGACGACGCCCACTCGAAGACGCGGGCGTCGATGCCCTCGTACCGCCCGCAGGCGAACACGAGGTGCTCCGACGTCGACGCGAGCGACCGCGCGATGGACTGCGTGAAGGGCGTGCCGGCCGGCGTCGGGACCACCAGGGTCGACGAACCGTCGGGCCGGAAGAGCGCCTCGAGCGCCTGCGCCCACGGCTCCGGCTTCATCACCATGCCGGCACCACCGCCGTACGGGGTGTCGTCGACGGTGCGGTGCCGGTCGGTGGTCCACGACCGCAGGTCGTGCACGTGCAGGTCGAGCAGACCGCCGGAGCGGGCCTTGCCCAGCAGGGACACGTCGAGCACGGAGAAGAACTCCGGGAAGATCGTGACGATGTCGATCCGCACGGGGACTAGTCCGTGACCGTCTCGGGGCGCGAGGTGTCCTCGGGGTCCTCGAACAGCCCCTGCGGCGGCGTGACCGTGACGGTGCCGGCCGCGATGTCGACCGCCGGCACGATGGCCGAGACGAACGGCACGAGGACCTCGCCGCGGGACGGCGTGTCGATCGCGAGCAGGTCCTGGGCGGGCATGTGGTCCACACGGGCGACCGTGCCGACCTCGACGCCGTCACGCAGGACCTTGAGCCCGACGAGCTGGTGGTCGTACCAGGCGTCGTCCTCACCGGTCTCGGCGTCGGCGTCCTGCTCGACCCAGAGGATGATGCGCGCCAGGGACTCGGCCGCGGTGCGGTCGTCGATCCCGGCGAAGAACGCGACGGGGTGACCGTTGTACCAGCGCAGTTCGTCCAGCTCGAGGGTCTTGCCCGACCACGGTGAGTCGTCGGGGACCTGGAGCGTGAACGTGGCGCCCGGGGTGAACCGACGATCCGGGTCGTCCGTGTAGAGCTCGAGCTTGATGCCGCCCTTGAGCCCGTGCGCCTTCGTGATTCGACCCACCCGGAGCTGGGTCGTCTCCCTAGGAATCGGTGTCCACCACGTCGACCCGCACGCGCTTGCCGTCGGCCAGGGCCGTGACGAGGGTGCGGAGCGCCTTGGCGGTGCGCCCGGCGCGACCGATCACGCGGCCGAGGTCCTCGGGGTGCACGCGCACCTCGAGGACCTCGCCGCGTGGGGAGGTGGAGCTGGCGACGCGCACGTCGTCAGGGTGATCGACGATCCCCTTGACGAGGTGCGTCAGCGCGGATTCGAGCAAGGACTACGCCTCGGTCGTCTCGTCGGCGGTCTCGGCGTCGTCGGCCTTGGCGGCGGGAGCCGTCTTCTCCGACTTCGGCTTGAGCACGGCCTTCTTCGAGGAGTCGACCTGGAAGGCCGGCTTCGGCTCGGCGACCTTGACCTTGGACTCGGTGTCCTTCTCGCCCTTGAACTTGGCCCAGTCGCCGGTCAGCTTGAGGAGGGCCGCGACCTGCTCGGTCGGCTGCGCGCCGACGCCGAGCCAGTAGAGCGCACGCTCGGACTCGATCTTGATGACCGAGGGCTCCTCGGTCGGGTGGTACTGACCGATCTCCTCGAGGACACGACCATCGCGCTTGGTGCGCGAGTCGGCGACGACGATGCGGTAGTAGGGCGCACGGATCTTACCGAGACGCTTCAGACGGATCTTGACAGCCACAATTGCTCCTGTTTGCTTTCGTTGTGGTTGAACTGGAACCGCGGGCGTGGGGGCACACACGGCGAAAGCTCGAGAGAGATCGCTCACAGCTGGATAGAGGGTCGAGCTGCGGCGATTCGACCGTTCATTCTTGCAGATTCCCGGCCGTGATGCGAGCCGACTCGCTACGGCGCGAGGCGCCGCACCGCTTCGAGGGCCTCGGACGTCGCCCGAACCGCGTCCACGCTCCGTGCGTCCCGCGCGCCGCCGACGACGGCGTACGGCACGCCGGCGGCCTGGAGGCCCGTGGCGAGTCCGTCAGGCGCGTCGCCCTCGGCGTCGGTCGCGCGCTCCTGCCCGGCGCAGACCACGACGGTGTCCGCCGGTACGCCGACCTCGTCCCCGTGCTCGTCGCGGATCCAGAGCACCCCGGGTTCGATGCGCAGGTACTCCTGCACGCCGCCGACCATCCGAACCCCGGCGTCCCGCAGCCGACCGATCGCGACCCAGCGCGAGGTGATGCCGATCCCCTGGCCGAACTTGCCCGAACGCCGGAGCACCGTCACCTGCGACCCCGGCCTCGTGGTGCGCTGTGCCGCGGGGAGCCGCTGCGGCACGTCGCCGACGAGCTCCTCGGACACGTCGAGGTCCCAGCGGGCCGCGAACTCGGCGGCCCGGACGACCTCGTCGGGCGACTCGGTCAGGAACGCCGCGGTGTCCACGCCGATGCCGCCGCCACCGATGATCGCGACGGTGCCCTCGCCGACCCCCTCGCGGAGTGCCTGCTCGTAGGACAGCACGTGCGGCAGGTCGCTGCCGGGGACGTCGATGCTCCGCGGGACCACCCCGGCCGCGAGCACGACGGCGTCGCTGTCGACGAGGTCCCGAGCCGTGGCCGGGCGTCCGAGGTGGATCGTGGCGCCCCGCTCGGCGAGCTCGGCACGGGCGGACCGCACCGTGGCGGGGTAGTCCTCCTTCCCCGGGACGAGTGCGGCGAGGCCGAACTGGCCGCCGAGGCGGTCGGACGCCTCCCAGACGGTGACGTCGTGGCCCCGGCGAGCGGCGTCCACCGCGGCGGCGAGCCCTGCCGGTCCGCCACCGACGACGTCGACGCGCTTCGGGTCCGCGGTCGGCCGTGCGGGGAAGGCCACTTCGCGGGCCGCCCGCGGGTTCACGAGGCACGACACCGGTGCGCCGATGATCGAACGGTCGAGGCATGCCTGGTTGCAGCCGATGCAGGTGTTCACCAGTGCGAACCCGCCCGCGAGCGAGCGCGACACGATGGCGGGATCGGCGAGGAACGGCCGGGCGAGGGCGACGGCGTCGATCAGGCCGTCGCTGAGCACGGCCTCGCCGTCGCGCAGGTCCGTCATCCGGTTCGAGGCGATCACACGGACGTCCGGGTACGCGGACGAGCGCACCACCGCGGCGATCCGTGCCGCGTACGCCAGCCAGGCCCCGTGCGGCACCGAGGCCTGCACGGTCGGGGTGCGGGACTCGTGCCAGCCGATGCCGACCGAGATGCCGTCGAGCCCGAGCGGCAGCAGGTCGTGCACGAGCGCGTCGACCTCGTCATCGGTCGACGAGCCGGGCATCAGGTCCGCGCCGGACAGCCGGATCGTCACGGCGAGCTCGGGCACCGCGGCGCGCACGGCCCGGACGACCTCGATCGCGAAGCGCCGACGCCGTTCCGCATCGCCGCCCCACTCGTCGTCGCGCAGGTTCGTCAGCGGCGACTGGAACTGGTTGATCAGGTACCCCTCGGACGCCATGATCTCGACGCCGTCGAACCCGATCGCGCGGGCGGTGCGGGCAGCGGCGGCGAAGTCCTCGATGGTCCGCTCGACCTCGGCCGACGTCAGCTCGGTCGGAACCACGCCGCGGGCGGCCGCCCACGGCAGGGCCGAGGGTGCCACGACGCGCTGCGGGTCGCCGTGCCGGTCGACCATGCCCGACGCGAGCGCGTACCGCCCGGCGTGGAACAGCTGCGCCAGGATAGTCCCGCCCTCGTCGTGCACGGCGTCGGCCGCCACCCGGAACCGCTCGTCGGCTCCCCCGACGCCGAACACCGCGAAGTCCGGACCGCCGCGCGCCTCGTCGTTCACCGCGATGCCGCCGGTGATGATGCACGCCGCCCCGCCTGCCGCCCGTTCGCGGTAGAAGGCGGCCATGCCGGCTCCGCCGTCGTCGTGCACCTCGAGCCCGGTGTGCATCGACCCCATCACCACCCGGTTCGCCAGGTGCAGGGGGCCGAGGGTCCATGGTGACGCGACGGTCCGGAGGGACTCCGGCACGACGGGGGCGGAAGCGACGCTGCTCATGCGCCTATTCTGCGGTGTCCGCGCCCGGAGCGTCGGCCGGCAGCACCGCGTCGCGGAGGGGCGACGTGGTGTCCGACCAGTACGGCGGGGCGATGACCGTCAGACCGCCGTCCACCGAGAGCACCTGCCCGGTGATGTACCCGGCCTTGTCCGACAGCAGGAAGTCGACGGCGTCGGCCATGTCGTCGGCCGTCCCGGGGCGCTGCAGCGGGAGCTTCTCGAGCACGGTGTCCATCGGCGCCTGGCCGGGGACCTTCGTGTAGAAGTACTCGAGCGAGTCGGTGTCGATGAGGCCGCCGTTCACCGCGTTGACGGTGATCTGGCGCGGACCGAACTCCACCGCCATGTACTTCATGTACGCCTCGCTCATGGCCTTGGCGGCACCGAGTGCGGCGTAGGTCGGGAACGCCCGGAGCGATCCGTACGACGTCACGACGACGATGCGACCGCCGCGGTCCATGAGTTCCGCGGCGCGCTGGGCCCCGAGCACGAACGAGCGGGCGTTCGTGGCGTAGCTGCGGTCGAGGTGGTGCAGCTTGAGGTCGGCGACGGGCTTGAACGCGCTGGCGGCGGCGTTCGCCACGAACATGTCGAGGCGTCCGTAGGTGTCGCGCACCAGGTCGAACAGGGCGTCGATCGACTCCGGCTGCTCGATGTCGACCTGCGCCGTGATGCCGTCGCCGCCGGCCGCCTTGACGTCGGCCAGGGACTCCTCGGCCAGGTCGGCGTTGCCCTTGTACGTCACGACGACGGTGACGCCGCGCTGGCCCAGCTTCTGGGCGAGCAGGCGGCCGATGCCGCGCGAGGCACCCGTGATGAGTGCGATGGGAGCGTTGGTGGAGTCGGTCACTGCAGTCCTCTGCTGACGGTGGTGGGTGACGGACGGGAGGCGCGGGGCGGGCCCGCACCGCGCCTCCCGTCCGGTACTGGGTTGCGGTCTAGAACCCGGCCTGGCCGGTGACGACGGCGCGGCCGACGATCAGTTTCTGGATCTCGTTGGTGCCCTCTTCGAAGCGCTGCGCGCGTGCGTCGCGGTAGACGCGCTCGATGGCGTTGCGCTTCCAGTAGCCCTGACCGCCGTGCACCTGCAGGGCCTTGTCGGTGACGCGGGCGAGCATGTCGACGGCGATCATCTTCGACGCGCTGGAGAGGGTGCCGGCGTCGGGACGGTCCTCCTCGTACGCGCGCGCGGCCTCGAGCACCAGGGCGCGTGCCGCGGCGATGTCGGCGTAGTTCTCGGCCAGGTAGAACTGGATCGCCTGGCGGCTGGAGAGCCGCTTGCCGAACGTCTCGCGCTTGTTCGCGTACTCGACGGCGAGCTCGTTCGCCCGCTCGGCGAGCCCGACGGCGCTCATCGCGACGGACACCCGGCTCGGCAGCAGGAAGCCGCCGAGCGCGACCTCGAGGCCCTGGCCTTCGTCGCCCAGGCGGGCACTGGCGGGGATCGGGGTCTCGGTGAACCGCAGGATCGCGTGGTCGGTGCCACGGATGCCCATGGTGTCGGAGTCGTCGATCACCTCGGCACCCGGCAGCCCGCTGTTCGGCATCAGGAACGCGACCGTGCCGTCCTGGCCGGTGGTGCCCTCCAGCCGAGCGGCGATGAGCCAGTGGTCGGCCTTGACCCCGAAGGTGATGAGGTGCTTCTCGCCGTTCATCACGTAGGTGTCGCCCTCGCGTCGGACCGTCGTGCGGATGTCCGCTCCGGTGCCCGCGGTGGCCTCGGTCAGGGTGAACGCGACGAGCGTGTCACCGGCGACGGAAGGCTTGACGACCTGCTCGATCTGCTCCGGCGTCGCGTAGGGGGCCATCGCGCGCCAGGTGCCGTTGATGACGTGCACGAGCATGCGGATGGAAGCGTGCGAGCGGGAGATGACCTCCATGATCTCGAGGTACCGCGAGAAGGGGATCGCCCGTCCGCCGAGCTCCGTCGGGGCGGCGAGGCTGAGCCACCCGTTCTCCTTGAGCTCCTGGAACAGCTCCGGAGCGACCCGGCCGGTGCGCTCGATCTCGTCCGCCCACTCCTCGCCGGGGCCGCGGACCCACTCGGTGACCTCGGCCTTGAGCTGCTGGAAGGCGGCTTCGTCGAAGCCCGTGCTCGTCTGCTCGACGGTCGTCATCGTGTCTCGTTCTCCTTCGTCGCGACGAGCGCGGCCGCCTGCTCGCGCAGGATGTTCTTCTGGACCTTGCCGACCGCGTTGCGCGGCAGCTCGGTGGTGTACTCGAGTCGTTCCGGCCAGTAGTACTTGCTCACGCCGGCCGTGTCGAGGTACTGCTGCATCCCGGCGAAGTCGAGCGGCTCGTCCGCGCGGGCGTTCACGACCCAGGCGCAGGCACGCTCACCGAGCCGCTCGTCCGGCATCGCCACGATCGCGACGTCCGTGACCAGCGGGTGCTGGTACAGCAGGTTCTCGATCTCGACGACGGGGATCTTCTCGCCGCCGCGGTTGATGACGTCCTTCACGCGTCCGGTGATCGACAGGAAGCCCTTCTCGTCGACCTTCGCCAGGTCGCCGGTGCGGTACCAGCCGTCCGCGGTGAACACGTCGTCGGTCAGGTCCGGGCGGTCGAGGTAGCCCGCGAACATCGTCGGCGAGTGCAGCTCGAAGTTGCCCTCGGTACCGGCGGGCAGCTCGATCCCCGCGTCGTCGACGACGCGGATCGCGATGCCCGGCAGCGCCCGGCCGTCGTGGCCGTACGCGTCGGCGGGATCGTCGCTCGGGCTGGACAGGGCCCCGAGACACGTCTCGCTCGTGCCGAAGGCGCCGAGGATCGCACTGCCGAGCACCGTGCTCGCTCGCTGGGCCAGTGCACGGGGCACCGCGGCGCCCGTCGGCACGAAGATCCGGAGCGACTCGGGCTGCGGAGCACCGGCCTCGACCAGGTCGACGAGGTCGGTCAGGAACGGCGTCGCGCACTGCACGAAGGACGCCCGGGCGACGCCGAACGCCTGCTCGAGTGCGACCCGGCCGTCCCACACCGGCTGGATGACCTGCGGCGCACCGAGCCGGAACGCCAGCAGCATGCCGTACAGGAACCCGGTCTGGTGGGCGAGCGGGGACGGGATGTAGATGCGGTCGGCGCTGGTCAGACCGGACTGCGCCACGTGCATGGCGGTCGCGAGCCCGAGCGTGCGGTGCGGGTGCTGCACGCCCTTCGGCTCCCCCGTGGTGCCGGAGGTGAAGAGCAGCTGGCAGACGTCGTCCGGCCCGGGAGCGTGCGACGCGATCTCGTCGACGTCGACGTGCACGGCGGCGAGGGCGTTCTCGAAGTAGCGCCAGTGCCAGTCGCTCGCCACGACCCGCTCCAGGGCGTCGGCGGGCAGCGGCGGCTGGTTCGTCGGGGTGTCCCCCTGCCCGCGGGCCTCGGCGCGGAGCACGATGACGTGCTCGAGCGCAAGGCGGCGGTCCTGCGCGGCGGCCTCGTCGATCACGTCGAGGAGTTCGAGCGCGGGACGGCGCTTCCGGAACACGTTCGGCAGGAACACCACGCGGGCCTTCGAACGAGCCAGCGTCATCGTGGTCTCGCGGGGACCGAACACCGGCATGATCGGGGTCGCGACGGCACCGATCTGGATCGCACCGAGGGTGATCGACACGAACTCGCGCCAGTTCGGCAGCTGCATCGCGACGGATTCACCGGTGCGCACGCCGAGTTCGAGCAACAGGGCGGAGACCCGGTCCGCCTCGTCCTGCAGCTCCTTCCACGTGGTGTTCGCGGGGGTCGCACCGCCGACCTCGATCACGGCCAGGCCGTCGGGGTCGGTCTGCGACAGCGCGCGGACCCGCTCGCTCAGGACGAGCGGGTCGGCGTCGACGCCGGCGAGCTCGGGCACGGCGACGGCGGGCCGCGGGGCGGTGGGCTGCGCGGCGGCAGGCTGCGCGGCGCCCTGGGCAACCGGCTGGCCGACCGGCTGGCCGCCCAGTCGGTCGGCGGGCTCCGGCACCGTCGACGTCTCGACGTCCGCGGTGGCCGTGCCGACCGGAGGCGTGCCCAGGTGCGTGCGGACCCCGTCGGCCTCTGCGGCGTCGATCCGGTCGTCCCGCGCCACCTGGGCTGCGAGCCGGTCGCCGACGGACATGTCGAGCCCGACGGAGTTCATCGCCTCGAGGAACGTCGGGTAGGAGATCCGGTAGGCACGCGGGTAGGTCAGGCCGGACACCCCGTCGGCACCCGACGCCGCGACCGCGAGGGACATCAGCACGCGGTGGTCGTTGAACGAGGACATCGGCGCACCGTGCAACCCGGCCGCGCCGACGCCGGTGACCCGCAGCTCGTCCGCGCCCTGCTCGGCGCGGCCGCCCATCCGGTTCAGCTGGAGCATCGCCGCGACCCGGTCGGATTCCTTCAGCCGGATGTGGGCCACGTTCCACAGTCGGCTGGTCCCCTCGGCGAAGGTGGCCATCGTCGACAGCACTGGCAGCAGGTCCGGGATCGGACGGCAGTCGACGTCGAGCGGCCGGAGCGGGGACCCGTCGTGCTCGATCCGGACGAAGCCGGTCTCCTCGTCGATCCGCATCGGGACACCCATCGCGGTCGCGAGGTCCAGGAACTCGCTCTCCGGGTGGTCCGTCTCGGCCGTCGTCGTGGCCGTCATGCCGCGCAGCAGCACGTTCGACTGACGGGTGCCGGCCGCCGCGATGCCGAACGCTGCGGAGCCGATGTCGGGCGGGATCACGTAGTCGTGCGGGGTGGCCTGCTGGCCCGCCGGGATCCGGTACTCGAGCCAGTCGTCGGAGACCTCCACCGTCAGGCCGAACTGCCGCATCATCCGCACGGTGAGCTCGACGTAGGGCTGCTCGTTGAGCCGCCCGCCGGTGATGTGGATCCGGGTCTCGTGCTCGGCGAACGGTGCCACCAGCAGCAGCCCGGACACCCACTGCGACAGGGTGCCGGCGATCGTCACGTCGCCGCCACGCGGACGCCTCGGCTGCACCGTGACGGGCGGGCAGTCGTTCGTCGCCTCGAGTTCCACCCCCATCTGCGTCAGCGAGGTGAGCAGCGCCTTGATCGGGCGGCGCTGGAAGTACTTCATGCCGGACAGGGTCATCGGGCGGTCGGCCAGCGAGGCGAGCCCGGTCATGAAGTAGAGCGTGGTGCCCGAGGAACCCATGTTGAGCAGTCCGTCGGCACCCCGTGACCCGTGGTCCACGACGTCGGTCGCCTGGTACCGGCCGCCCAGTCCGGTCACGTGGTACGCGTTCCCACGACGCTTGACGTCGACGCCGAGCGCGCGGAGCGTGCCCACGGTCCACTCCACCTGTCGCGTCGCGCTGACCCCGGAGACGACACTCGTCCCCTTCGCGAGCGACGCGAGCACCAGCGCGCGGTGCGCGTGGTACTTCGAGACCGGGATGTCGAGTTCTCCGACGAGCGGGGCGTTCGTCCCGCGCACCACCAACTGCATGCGTACCTCTTCCCTGTAGGAACATTTCAACGGTACGCCCGGAGTGGAACTAGTTGCAGGACGATCCGCACGATCGGGACACCGCTTCGTTGTGCGTGTCCGACAAGGACCCGGGCAGGATGGACGGCATGGACATCCGCTTCACCGAGTCCCGCCCGTCGACCATCGGCGTCGAGTGGGAACTCCCCCTGGTCGACCGGGCGACCGGCGACCTCGCGCCCCGTGCCCCCGCCGTCATCGCCGCCGTGCACGAGCGGCTCGGTGACCACGACCGCGTCACCGAGGAGCTGCTGACCAACACGGTCGAGGTCGTCTCGAGCGTCCACGACCGCGTGGGGGCTGCGACGAGCGAGCTGTCCGGCATCATCGGCGAGGTCATCGACGCCGCCGAACCGCTCGACGCCCAGGTGATGTGCTCGGGAACGCACCCGTTCGCGGTGTGGGACCAGCAGGAGATCACCCCGGACAGCGAGCACTACACGACCCTGATCGACCGCACCCGCTGGTGGGGACGCCAGATGCTCATCTGGGGCGTGCACGTGCACGTCGGCATCGAGGACCGCGACAAGGCGGTCCCGATCATGAACGCGATGCTCGCCTACGTCCCGCACCTGCAGGCGTTCACCGCGTCGAGCCCGTTCTGGGGTGGCACCGACACCGGGTACGCCTCGAACCGCGCCCTCATGTTCCAGCAGCTCCCGACCGGCGGACTCCCGCCGCAGCTCGGCGCCTGGGCGAACTTCGAAGAGGTCGTCGGCGACCTCACGCACACCGGCGTCATCGACGGCGTGAAGGACCTGCGCTGGGACATCCGACCGTCACCGGGCTGGGGCACCCTCGAGAACCGGGTGTCCGACGGCATCTCGACCCTGCACGAGGTCGGCGCCGTCACCGCGCTCGTGCAGTGCCTGGTCACCGCCTGCTCGGACCGGCTCGACGCCGGTGAGACCCTGCCCACCATGCAGCCGTGGTTCATCCGCGAGAACAAGTGGCGCGCGGCCCGCTACGGCATGGAGGCCGAGATCATCACGAACGTCGCCGGCGACGAGCGGCTCGTGACCGACGAGGTGCACGACCTGGTGCAGCGGCTCGACCCGATCGCCGAACGGCTCGGCTGCCTCGACGAGCTCCACCACCTCGACACGATGATCGAGCGCGGCGCCTCGTACCAGCGGCAGCTGCGGGTCGCGCAGGAGAACGGCGGCGACCTGCGCGCCGTGGTCCGCCACCTGGTCACCGAGTTCCGCGACGCGCTCTAGCCGCGACCGGCCCGGATCGGGCGTACCCGGCCGAATCGGGCATACTCGGCCGAATCGGGCGTACCCGGCCGAATCGGGCGTACCCGGCCGAATCGGGCGTACCGGGTCGAATCGGGCGTACCTCGTCGTTTCGTTCGACCAGGTACGCCCGATTTCACTTTCCATCGCGCGTGCGATGGGAAGGAACGTCGCGACGCGACCGGACGACGGACGGGAGGCCCGGTGCCAGCTGGCACCGGGCCTCCCGTCCTGGGGGCACCGGCAGTCCACGGCGAACGCTACAGTTCCCCTGTGGCGGGGGAGGCAGCACAGCGCGGACCGGCGACGGTGATCCGTGCCGGCGCGCTCGTCGACGCCGGCCGGCCGGAACAGGCACTCGCCGAGGTCACGGCGGCGGAACACGACGAAGGCGAATCGATCGCCGGACAGCGCGTGCGTGCCCTGGCGCTGCTCGCGCTCGACCAGCCGGACGCGGCGTGCGACGCTGCTCGACGAGCGGTCGCTCTCGCGCCGGGTGACAGCACCTCCCTCCGTGTGCTGTCGACCGCCCTGCTCCGCTCTGGGGACCGGATCGGAGCCGTCGAGGCCGCCCGCCGTTCGGTCGCCGCCGACCCGGGCTCGTGGCAGGCGCACGCTGCGCGAGTCGATGCCCTCTGGCTCGGCGAGCAGAACCGCCTGGAGGCGATGCGGGCGAGCTTCGAGGCCGTCCGTTTGGCTCCCACCGAACCGTTCGTGCACCGCCAGCACGGCGACCTCCTGCTCGCCGTCGGACGGCAACGGGAAGCGCAGGACGCGTACCGCCGGGGGCTCGCGCTCGCTCCGGAGGACCGAGGGGCACGGCACAACCTGGCGGTGTCACGGCTCCGGCGTGGCCACGAGAGCGAGTCCGCGCTGGTCTTCGCGGGCATCCTGTCGACGAACCCGACGGACGCCACAGCACTGCGGAACCTCATGGTCGGCGTCGTCAACCCACTCGGCCGGATCGGGGTGGCCCTCGGCGGCGCCGCAGTGTTCACCGGCTTCGAGTTCCTGGCGACGATCGACAGCGGGGATCCGGCGATGGAGCGCTGGGCGACCACCTTCCCGCCGGTGATCGCCCTCGCCGTGATCGCCTTCATCGCCCTCCGGTTCACCTCCGAGGCACGGCCTCGCCTCGCCTTCCTCCTCTCGGTCGCTCGACGAGCGGTACCGGGTTGGGGACTCGCGGCGCTGGTGCTCGGTGTCGCGACCGCGATCTCCGTGACCGGGCTGTTCCTCCCACCGGTCGTCGCCCTCGTCGCACAGGGTCTCGTGCTCGTCGGGGTCGTCATCGCCTCCGTGCTGATCAAGCGCATCCTGCGCGCCTTCCCGAGGACCCGCCCACCGGTGCACGAGGACGACGATGACGACGGGTGACGGGCTCGCCGTGGCGACCGAACTGCGCCCGGCCGGACGTCCGCGCGACGCGCTCACCTCCACGACCGAACCGCACCACCGCCGCGTCGCGCGACACCACCGAACCGACCGCTCCGAGAGGACTCCCGATGAACGATGACCCGGTTCACGACGACCCGGTGATCGACGCGCTCCGACGCGCCGTCGACAGCGCGCCCCACGACGTCGCACTGCGTGTCCACCTCGGTCGTCTGCTCCTCGAAGCCGGACGTCCGGCCGAGGCGACCGCCGAAGCGGCGGCCGCACTCGCCATCGCACCGACCGACGATGCGGCGGGCGCCCTCATGCTCGCGGTGCTGCGCCCGCGCGCCGGCACGGCACTCCCCGCGGACGCACCGACCGACGCTCCCACCGCTGGTGCGCCGTCCGACTTCGACTGGCACGCGGCGGAACAGCAGGTCGAGCACATCGTCGAACCGTCCTTCGTCGAGGACTCGACTCCCGACCCGGACCTGCCGTCGGCGTTCTCGGTCGAGCCGTCGGAGGTCCGGTTCGGGGACGTGGGCGGGATGGAGGCCGTGAAGCAGCGGCTCACCGTCGCGTTCCTCGCCCCACTCGCGAACCCCGAGCTCCGAGCGTTGTACGGCAAGAGCCTCCGTGGCGGTCTGCTGCTGTACGGCCCTCCGGGGTGCGGGAAGACGTTCATCGCCCGTGCCGTCGCCGGCGAGCTCGGCGCACGCTTCATGAGCGTCTCCATCACCGACGTCCTCGACCCCTACCTCGGCGCGAGCGAGCAGAACATCAGGGCGGTCTTCGAGGCCGCACGCGCTGCGGCACCGTGCGTGGTGTTCTTCGACGAGATCGACGCGCTCGGCCAGCGACGGAGCCAGACCCGCAGCTCGCACGTGCGCGGGATGGTGAACCAGCTGCTCACCGAACTCGACGGCGTCGACGGCGGGAACGAGGGCGTGTTCGTGCTGGCTGCGACGAACCAGCCGTGGGACGTCGACCCCGCGCTCCGTCGTCCGGGTCGGCTGGACCGGACGGTGCTCGTCCTGCCGCCGGACACCCCGGCACGTGAAGCGATCTTCCGCGGGCACCTCCGCGATCGACCGGTCGAGGGCATCGACCCCGCAGCGCTCGCGAAGCGGACCGAGGTATTCTCCGGTGCGGACATCGCCTACGTGTGCGAGGTCGCCGCCGAGCACGCGCTCATGGACAGCATCACGACGGGCACTGCACGGCTCATCGGGATGCCGGATCTGCTCGCCGCCCTGAGTGAGGTCCGGCCCTCCACGAGCGCCTGGCTCGAGACGGCTCGGAGCGTCTTCCTGTTCGGCGAGGACGACGGGACGTACGCCGACCTGCGGGCGTACCTCAAGAAGTCCAAGCGCTGAGTGACGGACGGGAGGCCCGGTGCCAGCTGGCACCGGGCCTCCCGTCCGTCAGGTGGTCGCGATCGCGAGCCGCGTCAGCGACCCAGGAACTTCTGCAGCGACGCGAGCTCTTCCTCGGTCGGTGCCTTGCCGCCCTTGGCGCCCCCGAGGCCGAGGCCGGACCCCTGCGGGGCCTGCTGCGGCGCAGCCGCCGCGCCGGCAGCCAAGGCCGCGCGCTTCGCCGGGTTGCCCACCTTCGACTTCTTCTTGCCGCCCTGCTGCTGCTTCTTGCCGCCGTGCATGCCCGGGATCGGACCCATGCCCGGCATCTGCGGCACGCCACCGCGGGCGACGGTCTTCATCATCTTGGCGGCCTGCTCGAAGCGGTTGACCAGGGCGTTGACCTCGGTGACCGTCGATCCGGCACCGCGCGCGATGCGCAGACGACGCGAACCGTTCAGGAGCTTCGGGAGCTCGCGCTCCTGGGGCGTCATCGACTGGATGATCGCCTCGGTGCGGACGATCTCGCGCTCGTCGAAGTTGTCGAGCGCCTCGCGCATGCCCTTGGCTCCCGGGAGCATGCCGAGCATGCCCTTGATGGAGCCGGCCTTGCGGAGCTGCTGCATCTGCTGCAGGAAGTCGTTCAGCGTGAAGTTGTCGGTCGCGATCTTGTCCGCGACCTTGCGTGCCTCTTCCTCGTCGAAGGCACCCTGCGCCTGCTCGATGAGCGACAGGATGTCACCGAGGTCGAGGATGCGGCTCGCCATGCGGTCCGGGTGGAACGGCTCGAAGTCGTCGAGCGACTCACCCGTCGACGCGAACATGATCGGGCGGCCGGTCACGCTGGCCACCGACAGGGCAGCACCACCACGGGCGTCACCGTCGAGCTTCGAGAGCACGACACCGGTGAAGTCGACGCCTTCCTGGAACGCACGGGCCGTGTTGACGGCGTCCTGACCGATCATCGCGTCGATGACGAACAGGACCTCGTCCGGGTCGACGGCCTTGCGGATGTTCGCGGCCTGCTTCATCAGCTCGGCGTCGACACCGAGTCGACCGGCGGTGTCGACGATGACGGTGTCGTACTGCTGGTCGATCGCGGCCTTGATGGCGTTCTTGGCCACCTTGACCGGGTCGCCGACACCGTTGCCGGGCTCGGGCGCGAAGACGTGCACGCCGGCCTGCTCGCCGACGACCTGCAGCTGCTGCACGGCGTTCGGACGCTGGAGGTCCGCCGCGACGAGCATCGGGGTGTGGCCGTCCTTCTTGAGCCACTTGCCGAGCTTGCCGGCCAGGGTCGTCTTACCGGCACCCTGCAGACCCGCGAGCATGATGACCGTCGGCGGCTTCTTCGCGAACTCGAGCCGCCGCTGCTGCCCGCCCAGGATGCCGACGAGTTCCTCGTTGACGATCTGGACGACCTGCTGCGCCGGGTTGAGCGCCTTGTTGACCTCGTCGGAGAGGGCACGCTCGCGCACCGATGCGGTGAACGCCTTGACGACCTCGAGCGCGACGTCGGCGTCGAGGAGCGCCCGCCGGATCTCGCGGACGGTGCCGTCGACGTCGGACGGAGTCAGCCGACCCTTGCTCCGCAGATTGCGGAAGGTCTCGGTCAGCCGATCGGAGAGTGAACCGAATTGCGCCATGATCCGTCGATTCTACAAGGCTCCCGCCGCCACCACCGGTCCGTTCACCGCAGGAGGACGCCCTCGGTCAGTCAGACCGGTGCGCCGAGCCCCACCGTCGCAACCGTTGTGGAGGTCGAGCACAACGTTGTTGGACCCGGTCCAGAAACTGTCGTACGCTCGCCGCATGCCGGAACTCGCGATCGTCCGCCACCACGGCCTGCTCGACTACGCGGACGGCCTCGCCCTGCAGCGGGACCTGCACGCCGACGTCGTCGCCGGCCGTTCCCCCGGGGCCCTCGTGCTGTGCGAGCACCCGTCCGTGTACACCGCCGGCCGCCGCACCGAACGCTCCGACCTGCCGACGAACGGCGCCCCGGTCGTCGACACCGACCGCGGCGGACGCATCACCTGGCACGGCCCGGGGCAGCTGGTCGCCTACCCGATCGTCCGGCTCGCCGAACCACTCGACGTCGTCGCGTGGGTGCGCGACCTGGAGCAGGTGGTCATCGACGCCGCGGCCGCCGTCGGGGTGCACGCCGAACGGGTCGAGGGTCGCAGCGGCGCCTGGGTGCCGGGCACGAACGGCTCGCCCGCCGCCAAGGTCGGGGCCATCGGGCTGCACGTCGCCGAGGGCGTGACGAGCCACGGCATCGCGATCAACTGCGACAACGCCCTCGACGCCTACGCCGCGATCGTCCCGTGCGGCATCGCGGACGCCGGGGTCACGACGCTGAGCGCCGCGGCGGCGCACGCGGGGCTCGCTCCCGTGACCGTCGACGTCCTCGCACCCGTGGTCGCGCACGGCGTCCAGCAGGCCGTCGACGGCATGCACAGCGGCCGCCGGATCAGCACGATGGCCCCCAGCACCAGCACGAGCACCAGCACCGCGACCGCCCGACAGGAGACCCTCGTATGACCCTCGCCCCCGAAGGCCGCCGCATGCTCCGGGTCGAGGCCCGGAACGCCGAGACCCCGATCGAGACGAAGCCCGCGTGGATCAAGACCCGTGCCACGCAGGGCCCGGAGTTCCGCGAGCTGTCCGGACTGGTGCGTGACAAGCAGCTGCACACCGTCTGTCAGGAGGCCGGCTGCCCGAACATCTTCGAGTGCTGGGAGGACCGCGAAGCCACCTTCCTGATTGGCGGCTCGCAGTGCACCCGACGCTGCGACTTCTGCCAGATCGACACCGGCAAGCCGGAGCCGCTCGACCGCGACGAGCCCCGCCGGGTCGCGGACTCCGTCGCGGAGATGGGCCTGAAGTACGCGACCGTGACCGGCGTCGCGCGCGACGACCTGCCCGACGGCGGATCGTGGCTCTACGCCGAGACCATCCGAGCGATCCACGAGCACTCCCCCGGCACCGGCGTCGAGATCCTGGTGCCGGACTTCAACGGTCGGCCCGACCAGCTCGGCCAGGTGTTCGACGCCCGCCCCGAGGTCTTCGCGCACAACGTCGAGACCGTTCCGCGGATCTTCAAGCGCATCCGCCCGGCCTTCACGTTCGAACGGTCCCTCGACGTCATCACCCAGGGCCGCGACGCCGGGCTCGTGACGAAGTCGAACCTGATCCTCGGCATGGGCGAGGAACGCATCGAGATCGAGGACGCCCTGCAGCGCCTGTTCGACGCGGGCACGGACATCATCACGCTGACGCAGTACCTCCGCCCGTCGCCGCGGCACCTGCCGGTCGCGCGCTGGGTCAGCCCTGCGGAGTTCGTCGAGCTCCGCGAGGTCGCCGAGCAGATGGGCTTCGCCGGGGTGCTCGCCGGACCGCTGGTCCGGTCGTCCTACCGGGCGGGCCGACTGTGGGCGCGGGCGACGGTGGCTCGCGGCGGCTCGGTGCCCGAGCACCTGGCCCACCTGCTCGACGCGACCCCTGGTCGCCAGGCCGTCTGACGCGCGCCGCGCGCGCGGCGCGCGCGGCGCGGCCGGCGTTTCGCGCTGGGCGACAGTTCACGGGCTGCGGAGCACGTGAACTGTCGCTCAGGCCGAAACCCCGTGCGTCCGGCCGACACGGAGACAGACGGGAGGCGCGGTGCCAGCTGGCACCGCGCCTCCGGTCCGTCAGGTGGTGACGGCTACTTCGCGTCGGCCTCGACCGACTCCTTCGGCTGACCGGTCGGGGTGAGCCCGCGCTCCTGGCGGCGCTTCGAGACCACCAGCGACGCGGTCGTGGCGACCGCGATCGTCAGCGCGATGAAGCCCAGCGAGAACCAGATCGGGATCTCCGGCGCCCACTCGATGTGCTCGCCACCGTTGATGAAGGGCAGCTCGTTGACGTGCATGGCGTGGAGGACGAGCTTCACACCGATGAACGCCAGGATGACGGCCAGGCCCTGACCCAGGTAGATGAGGCGCTCGAGCAGACCGGCGATCAGGAAGTACAGCTGCCGGAGGCCGAGCAGCGAGAACGCGTTCGCCGTGAACACGATGAAGGCGTCCTGCGTCAGCCCGAAGATCGCGGGGATCGAGTCGAGCGCGAAGAGCACGTCGGTCAGGCCGATGGCGACCATGACGAGCAGCATCGGGGTGAACAGGCGCTTGCCGTCGACACGGGTGGTCAGGCGGTCGCCGTCGTAGTGGTCCGAGGTCGGGATGATGCGCTTGAGGATCCGGATGAGCCGGGATTCGCCCTCGCTGCCGTGGTCGTTGCCGCTGCGGGCCTGCGACCAGGCGAGCCAGAACAGCAGCGCACCGAACAGGTAGAAGACCCACGAGAAGTTCTCGATGATGGTGACGCCGAGGGCGATGAAGACACCGCGGGCGACGAGCGCGATCGCGACGCCGACCAGCAGGACCTTCTGCTGGAACTCCTTCGGCACGGCGAAGCTCGACATGATGATGAGGAAGACGAAGAGGTTGTCGACCGACAACGCCTTCTCGGTCAGCCAGCCGGCGAAGTACTCACCACCGGCCTGTCCGCCGCCGAAGACCAGGATCCCGATGCCGAACAGGATCGCCAGCCCGATGTAGAAGGCCGACCAGAACGCGGATTCGCGGATGTGGGGCACGTGCGGGGTGCGCACGTGCGAGTAGAAGTCGAACACCAGCAGCGCGAGGATGCCGGCGATGGTGATGAGCCAGACGAAGAGTGGGACGTCCACGGTTTCCTTCAGGTAGGGCGCGCCGCTGATGTGCGGGTACGCCGAGGCCTGAAGGTCTCTTCCGTCGCACCGCACCGGAACCGGTGTCGCACGACCGGCGCCCCGGGGCCGGATCGTTCCGGACCGTACTGACGGGGTCACCGAGAGGGAATACTCCCCTTCGTGTTCCCGAGCATACCGGGCACAGCGGACATGCGCCGCGCTCTAAGCTGGGAGCATGGCGAGTTCCTGGTCACTGTCCTCACGGCTGCGCGGCCTCTTCCAGCGCAAGACGATCGACGAGACCACGTGGGAGGACCTCGAGACCGCCCTCATCGGGGCCGACTTCGGGCCCGACATCTCCGAGGAGATCATCGAGGACCTGCACGCCCGCGTCGACCGGTACGGCACGACCGACCCCGCCGACCTGCAGCGCATGCTCCGCGAGGTCCTCGAGGAACGGCTCTCGAAGCTCGACACCACCCTGAAGCTCAGCGCGCGGCCCGCCGTCGTGCTCGTCGTCGGGGTGAACGGCGTCGGCAAGACCACGACGATCGGCAAGTTCGCCAAGTTCCTGAAGACCTACGACCGCACGGTGCTCGTCGGCGCGGCGGACACGTTCCGCGCCGCGGCGGTCGAGCAGGTCGCCACCTGGGCCCAGCGTGCCGGGGTCGACGTCGTCCGTCCGTCGCAGCCCGGGCAGGACCCGGCGTCGGTGGCGTACCAGACCGTCGAGAAGGCGATCCGCGACCAGACCGAGATCGTCGTCATCGACACCGCCGGGCGCCTGCACACCAAGGCCGGGCTGATGGACGAGCTCACCAAGATCAAGCGCGTGGTCGAGAAGCAGACCGAGATCAGCGAGGTCCTGCTCGTCCTCGACGCGACGACGGGCCAGAACGGCCTCGCACAGGCCCAGGCCTTCATCGAGGGCGCCGGCGTGACCGGCCTCGTCATCACGAAGCTCGACGGCTCGGCGAAGGCCGGCTTCGTGCTGAGCGTGCAGGAGAAGACCGGCATCCCGATCAAGCTCATCGGGCAGGGCGAGGGCATCAACGACCTCACCGGCTTCACGCCGCACGTGTTCGTGCAGAACCTCGTCGGCTGAGCGAACGCGTCGGCACGCCGAGGAGTAGCGTCCCTGACGGCCCGGGCATCTGCTCGGTCTCGTTCCAGGGATAGGAGACCCTCATGCCCGCACTGCTGATCATCGCGATCATCGTCGGCCTCGTCCTGCTCTTCAGCGGCATCTTCGTCGGTGCGCTGAAGTTCCTGCTCTGGGTGGGCATCGTGCTCATCCTGCTGGCGGTCATCGGCTGGCTGCTCCGGACGATCCGCGGTCGCGCGTAGCGACCCGGCGTCCTGTCCGGACGCACCTGACACAACGGGAGGCGCGGTGCCAGCTGGCACCGCGCCTCCCGTCTGTACTCAGGTCGCGACCAGGACGCCTACGCGACCGCGTCCGCCGGCTCGCGCTTCTGCACCCGCTGCCCGACGACGGCGGAGACGCCGTCCTGCCGCATCGACACCCCGTACAGGGCGTCGGCGATCTCCATCGTCCGCTTCTGGTGCGTGATGACGATGAGCTGGGACGACTCGCGCAGACGCTCGAACACGGTCAGCAGGCGGCCCAGGTTGGCGTCGTCGAGTGCCGCCTCGACCTCGTCCATGATGTAGAACGGCGACGGCCGGGCGGTGAAGATCGCGACGAGGAGCGCCACCGCCGCCAGGGACCGCTCGCCGCCGGACAGCAGGGTCAGGCGGTCGATCTTCTTGCCGGCGGGCTTCACCTGCACGTCGATCCCGGTGCCGAGCAGGTCGGTCGGGTCGGTCAGGTTGATGGACCCCGAGCCGCCCGGGAACAGGATCGGGAAGATGACGTCGAACGCTTCCTTCGTGTCGTTGAACGCGGACTCGAAGATCGTCTGCATCTTCGTGTCGAGCTCGTCGATGATCGTCAGCAGGTCCGTCCGGGTCTTCTGCAGGTCCTCGAGCTGCTCGGCGAGGAACGCGTGCCGCTGCTCGAGCGCCTGGAACTCCTCGAGCGCGAGCGGGTTGACCTTGCCGAGCTGTCCGAGGTCGCGCTCGGCAGCCTTGAGCCGGCGCTCCTGCTCGGCGCGGACGTAGGGCACGGTCTCGACGTCGGCGGGGTCGACCTCGTCGGTCGTGTCGAACTCGGGCAGCGCGGGGCCGCCGGGCAGGGTGGACTCGGCGTCGACGAGGGCCTCGTCGTCGGTGTCGGTACCCGCTTCTGCCGCTGCTTCCTCCGGCTCGGTCACGCCCGCGGCTTCGGCGGCGGCTGCCGCCGCGCGCTCCGCCTCGCGGTGCTTCCGCGCGCGCACCCGCGGGTCCACGAGCACGTCGACCGGCACCGGCACGTGCGGCCCGTACTCGGCCACCAGGACGGCCTCGGTCAGCCCGAGCTCGCTCTGCGCCCGGTCGAGGACGCCGGACACGTGCAGCTTCTTCTCGTAGATCTCCATCTCGAGCGAGTGCACGCCGTCGGTGATGGTCTGCAGGCGGTCCCGGAGCTCGCGCTCCTCGTTGCGGATCGTCTGCAGCTCGGTGTTGCGCTTCGACCGCTCGGCTTCTTCCGTCGCCAGCTGCACGCGGGCTTCGGCCAGCGAACGATCGACCGCCCCGAGCACCCCGGGCAGGTCGGCGAGGACGGCTTCGGCGGTCCGGATCTGGCCGCGTCGGATGACGGCGAGCCGCGCGGCTTCCTCGGCAGCGGCGCGCTCGGCCTCGAGCTGGCGGTCGAGCTGGTCGGCGCGGTCCCGTTCGGCGCGCACCCGCTCGCGCACGGTCTCGACCTGGATCCGCTGCTCGACCTCGGCGGCACGTGCGGACTCGAGCGCGTCCTGCAGCGCGGGACGCTCGGAGGCGTCGACCACGGGACGCTCCTGCTCGGTGAAGGCACGGTGGGCCGACTCGGCCTCGGCCAGCACCGCCTCGGCGGTCTCCACGGCGCCGTCGGTCTCGGCCAGCGCGGCACGCAGCCGTTCGACCTCGGCCGCGGCGTTCTCCGCCTTCGCCCGCGTCGATGCGCTCGTGCGGTCGTACTCGGCCTTCGCCCGCGTGTAGGCGCGGGATGCTGCGTCGGCCTCGTCCGCACGGCGGCGTGCGTCCTCGACGGCGCTGCGTGCGGCCTGGAGGCCCGTGGCCGCATCCTCGGCGTCGGTCGCGATCGCGTCGCATCGCGTCACGGCGTCGTCGCGCTCCGCGACGAGCTCGATGCGCGAGGTCACGCGCTCTCCGCCGCCGGTCACGCGGACCGCACGGACGAGGTCGCCGGACCGCGTGACCACGGTGGCGTGCGGGGCGGCCGTGAGCACCGCCGCCAGGTCGAGGTCGTCGGCCTCCGCGACCAGCGTGTCGCGCAGGATCGACGCGAGCGCCGGCGGTCCCTGCACCAGGTCGGTGGCACGGCGGACGCCGGCCGGCAGGGTCTCGGGCAGGGCCGCGGGGACGGGCGCGGCGTCCGCGACGACGACGTCGATCCGGCCGAGGTCAGCAGCGCGGGCGTGGTCGACGGCGTCGAGCGCGGCACCGCGGTCATCGGCGAGGACGGCGTCGGCGAGTCCCTCGAGGGCGGTGGCGATCGCGGCCTCGAACCCGGGCGACACCGTCAGGCTGTCGGCCAGGCGACCGACGACGCCCGCGCGACCGGCGTCGATCAGGGCCTGCGAACCGTCGCGGACCTCGATCGACATGCCGAGCGCGGCGACCCGGGCGTCGAGGGCGTCCCGCTCGCGTTCGAGGGCGTGGAGGCGGTCGCGCTGCTCGTCGCGCGTGGTCTGGGCCCGTTCCAGCTCGGCGCGCGCCTGCTCGAGTGTCTGCGCGAGCGCGGTCTCGTCGACCCCCTCGGACGGGTCGACACCGAGTTCGGCGAGGGCCGCCGCGGCACGCTCGGCACGCTCCCCGGCCTCGGCCAGTGCCCGCTCCCGCCGCTCGCGGTCGGCGACGGCGGAACCGCGCTTCGACCGGGCGACGTCGACGGCGCTGGCGAGCCGCTGCGCCTCGAGGTCGTGCTGCGAGACCCGGGCCGCCTGGGCGGCGATGCGTTCGTCCAGGGCGTCCAGCGCGGCGCGGGCGTCCTGCACCGCGCGGGCGGTCGTCGCCGAGCCGCCCTGCATCTCGTCGGCTCGAGCGGCGAGGCGGTCGGCCTCGGCTCGGACCCCGGCGACCTGCTCCTGGGTGACGGTCGGGCCCTGCTGTGGAGCGTCGGCCTGCTGCGCGAGGAACATCAGGCGCTGGTTCGCCAGGCTCGACAGGCCGCGGAGGCGCTCCTGCACGCTCTCGAGCCGGTGCACGACGGTGCGGGCGCGGTCGACGTCGTCGCCGACCATGCTCTGCTCGACGTGCTGCTGGCGCACCCGGGTCTGGTCGAGCCGCTCGGTCAGGACGATGCGCTCGGACTTGCGGCCGGCCTCGACCTCCTGGTGCTCGTGCAGCTCGCGGCGCAGGCGCACCACGTCGTCGGCGAGGACGCGGGCCTTGGCGTCGCGGAAGACCGCGGCGACCGACTGGGCCTTGCGTGCGACCTCGGCCTGACGTCCGAGGGGTTTCAGCTGCCGTCGGATCTCACCGGCCAGGTCGGACAGGCGGGTCAGGTTCGTCTGCATCGCGTCGAGCTTGCGGAGGGTCTTCTCCTTGCGGCGACGGTGCTTCAGGATCCCCGCGGCCTCCTCGATGAAGCCGCGGCGGTCCTCCGGGGTGGCGTGCAGCACCTTGTCGAGCTGCCCCTGCCCGACGATCACGTGCATCTCACGGCCGAGGCCGGTGTCGCTCAGCAGTTCCTGCACGTCGAGCAGCCGGCAGTTCTCGCCGTTGATGGCGTACTCGCTGCCACCGTTGCGGAACAGGGTGCGCGCGATCGTCACCTCGGAGTACTCGATCGGCAGCAGGCCGTCGCTGTTGTCGATGGTCAACAGCACCTGGGCGCGACCGAGCGGACCGCGGGTCGAGGTGCCGGCGAAGATGACGTCCTCCATCTTGCCGCCGCGCAGGGTCTTCGCCCCCTGCTCCCCCATCACCCAGGCCAGGGCGTCCACCACGTTCGACTTGCCGGAGCCGTTCGGGCCGACGATGCACGTCACGCCCGGCTCGAACGCGAACGTCGTCGGCTGCGCGAAGGACTTGAACCCCTTGATGGTCAGGCTCTTCAAGTACATGCGGTCTCCGGATGCTCTGGTTGGCGTCAGGCTAGCGCGTGCGGGCGCGGGGACGGGGTTGGCACACGGGGCAGATGTGGCTCGACCGGTTCATGAAGGCCTCGCGCACGATCGTCGTGCCGCAGCGCGGACACGGCTTCCCCTGCTGCCCGTAGACGTTCAGGCGCTGCGAGAAGTACCCGGACTGCCCGTTCACGTTGACGTACTGGGCGTCGAAGCTCGTGCCGCCGTCCTCGAGCGCCCGGCGCAGGATGACGCGGACCTCGTCGAGCAGCCGTCGCAGGTCGGCACGGGTGAGGCGGTCGGCGGCGCGGTCGTAGTGCAGCTTCGCGGCCCAGAGCGACTCGTCGGCGTAGATGTTGCCGATGCCGCTCACCACGCCCTGGTCGAGCAGCACCCGCTTGATGCCGCTCGAACGCTTCCGCGCCATCGCGGCGAACCGGTCGTCGTCGAACGCGGGGTCGAGCGGGTCACGGGCGATGTGCGACACCTGCCCGGGCACCCATCGGCGCCACACGGCGTCGGGGTCGATCGCGTCGACCTGCCCGCCGAACCCGGCGGGAGCACCGTCGATCGTCGGCACCATCGCGTCGATCGCCATCGAGCCGAACGTGCGCTGGTCGACGAACTCGAGCTCCACGGCGGGCTCCGCGGCACCAGAGCGGTCGGTGCCCGCGGGCTGCACGTCGATGAGGATCCGCCGGTGCTTGGCCGCCGGTCGACCACGGCCGAGCAGGATCTGCCCGCTCATGCCGAGGTGGGCGACGAGTGCCTCGGGGCGATCCCCGTCGTACTCGGGCTGCAGCGGCATCCAGAGGAACTTGCCCCGGCGGACGGCAGCGGCGATCGTGCGACCGGTCAGTCGGTCGGCGAAGTCCTCCGAGGGGCCGTCGTGCCGGGTGAGCGCACGGTCGTCGACCACGTCGACGTGCAGGACCCGCGCACCGCTGACGGCGGGTTCGAGGCCGGCGCGGACGACCTCGACCTCGGGGAGTTCGGGCACGCGGTCAGGCCGCTCGACCGGACAGCCGGGTCCAGGCGTCGAGCGCGGCGGCCATCTCGGCGGCCTTCTTGCTCGACCCGGTGCCGGTGGCGATGTCCTCGCCCTGCAGGACGACCGTCGCCATGAAGGTCTTGTCGTGGTCCGGGCCGGTCTCGGTGACGCGGTAGGCCGGGTTGCCGAGCGAACGACTCGAGGCGAGCTCCTGCAGGCTCGTCTTCGGGTCCATCGCGGCTCCGAAGCGGTCCGGGTCGATCATGAGCGGCTCGACCAGGCGGAGCACGAGCTCGGTGGCCGGGTCGGGGCCGGCGGACAGGTACGTTGCGCCGATGACGGCTTCGACGGTGTCGGCCAGGATCGACGACTTGTCGCGCCCGCCGGTCTGTTCCTCGCCCTTGCCGAGGCGCAGGTAGCGGCCGAGCCCGATCATCCGGGCGATCTCGGCCAGCGCCACGGTCGACACCAGGCTCGCCCGACGCTTGGCGAGGTCACCCTCGTCGAGGTCGGGGAACGACCGGTAGAGCTTCACGGTCACGGCCTGGCCGAGGATCGAGTCCCCGAGGAACTCGAGGCGCTCGTTGTGCTTGATGCCCCCGTGCTCGTAGGCGTAGGAGCGGTGCGTCAGGGCGAGCTGGAGCAGCTCGAGGTCGATGTCGGCCCCGAGGATGCCCTGCAGACGAACGACGTCCGGCCCCGCGGGGCGAGACCCCGCAGCGCCGGACGTTGTCGTCATGCGTTCGGTCCGATCAGACGTCGGCGACCTTGCGGCCCTTGTACTCCATGTACAGGGGCGTGCCGGCCGAGTCCTCGACGACCTTCGCGCGGTGCGGGAGGCTGTAGGTGACCTGACCGTTCTCGATCGTCTTCACGAGCTGGATCGGCGTGGCCTTCCACTGCGAACGACGGGCGTGCGTGTTCGCACGGGACTGCTTGCGCTTGGGAACGGCCATGGTGAATCTCTTTCGGTTGGTCGGTGGTCGGTACGGGGGCTGGCGGTGTCGGGACCTACTCGGTCTCGGCCCGCTCCTCGCCCTCGGTGGTCTTCGGTGCGGTGGTGTCACCGTCGGTGCTGTCGTCGAGCTCGATCGCGCTGAGCGCTGCCCAACGAGGATCCAGCACCTGACGAGCGGGCTGCTCGCCGAGGTCGGCCAGACGCTCGCCCGTCACCGGGTCGAGTCCTGGGCAGTCCGGTCGGCAGACCGGCTGGAACGGCAGCGACAGCACCACCGCATCTCGAACGACCTGTTCGGTGTCCACGTGGTCATCGCGAACGAAGAAGTCGAAATCCTCCGAGGCATCATACGCGAACAGCTCGGCGAAATCGACCTCGATCGGTTCGCTGATGTCGATGAGGCAGCGCGAGCACTCCCCCGTGGCGTCGGCCGAAGCGTGTCCGGACACGAGGACACCCTCGTGCAGGCCTTCGAGTTTGACGTCGATGTGCAGTTCGGCACCCTGTCGGACGCCGATCAGACCGGCCCCCATCGCGTCGGGCACCTCGATGTCGAGCGAGTGCTCGCGCATCTCACCCGGCCGGTGCGCGAGGTCGCGCACGCGCAGGGCGTAGGGGCTGTTCACGGGGGAAGACACGATCGACAAGCCTAGCGCGATCGGGGCCGAGAGTCGAGGTGGCGACAGGCGTGTCCGGACGCGGTGGGCTCAGCGAGCGTGCTGGGTATGCTGGGCGGGCGCGCTCAGCGGGCGTGCTCAGCGGGCCGCGAGCGCGTCGGCGACCGTCTTCGGGACGTAGGGCGTGACGTCACCGCCGAGGGACGACACCTGGCGGATCAGCGAGCTCGACACGTGCGCCCGTGACGCCTCCGGCAGCAGGAACACCGTCTCGACGTCGGCCAGGTGGCGGTTCATGATGGCCATCGGGGTCTCGTACGCGACGTCCTCGCCGGACCGCACGCCCTTCACCAGGACCTTCGCCCCGACCTGCCGGCAGTAGTCCACCAGCAGACCGGATGTCCACTCGCCCACCGTGACCGTGTCCGGCGCGCCGACCTCGACCAGCGACTCGCGGATGAGCCGCACCCGGTCGACCGCCTCGAACATCGCCGGCTTCTTGTCGGGGTTGTGCACCACGAGGACGTGCACCTCGTCGAAGAGCCCGGCCGCGCGGCCGATGACGTCGAGGTGCCCGAGGGTGACGGGGTCGAAGGAACCGGGGACCACCGCGATCTGCGCCATGGCAGCGACGATACCGCGCGGGCCGTCGTGCTCCGGGGTCAGTTCTTGCCGAGGAACGCCGCGTCGGACTCGTCCAGGCGCCGGGCGAGGGCGTCACGGAGGGCCGGGGACCCCTCGAGTTCGGGATCGGGTTCGAGCACGCGCTCCGCTTCTTCGCGCGCGTCGACGATGAGGTCGGCGTGCTCGACCACCCGGAGCAGGTTGAGCGAGGACCGTCCACCGGACTGCCGTTCGCCCAGGACGTCGCCCTCGCGTCGGAGCTCGAGGTCGACCCGCGCGAGCTCGAACCCGTCGTCCGAGGCGGCCACCGCGTCGACGCGCTCGCGCGAGGTGGTCTCGAGCTCGGCCGAGGTGACCAGCAGACAGACGCCGGCCCACTGCCCACGACCGATGCGGCCGCGGAGCTGGTGGAGCTGCGAGACCCCGAACCGGTCGGCGTCGAGGACGGCCATCATCGCCGCGTTCGGGACGTCGACGCCGACCTCGATCACGGTCGTCGCGACGACCACGTCGAGGTCGCCGGCGGCGAATGACGTCATCACGCGGTCCTTCTCGTCGGCGGTCATCCGACCGTGCAGGACCGCGATCGAGCGCCCTTCGAGCACGGGCATGGTGCGCATCCGCTCGGCGGTGGCGAGCACGGTCGCCGGGGCGCGCTTCGGGGTGTCGTCCTGGCCCTCGGCCGGCTCCGGCTCGCCGTCGTCCTCGGTGTGGGCGTCGTCGATGGCCGGGCAGACGACGAACGCCTGGCGGCCCTTGGCCAGTTCTTCGGCCATGCGGGACCAGATCCGGGGTTCCCACCCGGGGTGCTCCGCCAACGGGACCGTGAAGGTCTCGACACCGGCGCGCCCCGACGGCATGCCCGTGATGGTCGAGACGTCGAGGTCGCCGAACACCGTCATCGCGACGGTGCGCGGGATCGGCGTCGCCGTGAGCACGAGCACGTGCGGCGGGGTCGTCCCCTTGGTGCGGAGGGCCTCGCGCTGCTCGACACCGAAGCGGTGCTGCTCGTCGACCACCACGAGCCCCAGCTCGGCGAAGTCCACCCGGTCGCCCAGGAGCGCGTGGGTGCCGACGACCAACCGAGAGCTGCCCGACGCCGCGGCGAGCAGGGCACGGCGACGTTCGTCGGTGGACTGCGACCCGGTCAGGATCACCGGTCGCAGCTCGGCGGCCAGGTCCGGCCCGAGGAACTTCACGATGGAGCGCAGGTGCTGGGCCGCCAGCACCTCGGTCGGGGCGATGAGCGCGGACTGGCCACCGGACTCGGCCACCGTGAGCATCGCCCGGATCGCCACGAGGGTCTTGCCGGACCCGACCTCGCCCTGGATCAGCCGGTGCATGGGCCAGGTGCGGGCGAGGTCCTGGTCGATGTCGGCACCGACGGCCCGCTGGTCGTCCGTCAACGTGAAGGGCAGGGTGGCGTCGAAGCGCTCGAGGATGCCACCGGGGGCGGCCACGCGCGGGGTGGCCGCGGTGCGACGGGCCGCGATCCGGCGCTGCACCAGGGCGGTCTGCAGCACGAACGCCTCGCGGTAGCGCAGGGCGTCCTGCGCGCGCTTGAAGTCCGCGACCTTCTCGGGGCGGTGCAGCAGCTCGAGGGCACGGCGGAACGGCACGAGGTCGAGCCGGGACCGCGCGGACGCCGGCACCGGGTCGGGCAGGTCCGGCAGGGTGTCGAGGACGATCCCGATGGACTTCGCGATCTGCCACGACGTGAGTGAGGCCGTTGCCGGGTAGATGGGGATCGGCTGGCGCGACCACCGGATCGCTTCGTCGGAACCGGGCTCCGCCGTGGCGCGGGGGTCGTCGGGGTCGAACAGCTCGTAGTCGGGGTGGGCGAGCTGCCGGGCACCCCGGTAGTCGCTGACCTTGCCGGAGAAGATGCCCCGGGCGCCGGGTACGAGGTCCTTCGTGCGCCACCCCTGGTTGAAGAACGTGAGGGTGAGCAGGCCCTTGCCGTCGCCGATCTTCGCTTCGAGGATCGAGCCGCGGCGCGCGCGCATGGTGCGTTCACGGACGTCGACCACCTCGGCCACGATGGTGACGGGTTCGCCGATCGCGAGCGAGTCGAGGGCCGTCAGTGCACCACGCTCGGCGTAGCGGCGGGGCGCGTGCTCGAGGAACTCCCCCACCGTGCGGTAGCCGAAGGCCTTCTCGATCGCGGTCGCCGTCCGACCGCCGAGCACGTTCGCGAGCCGCGCGTCGAGCGGCGCCGGACCGAGGTCGGGCGCGGCCGGCGCAGCGGGGGTTCCGGAGGTGACCACGCTCCAACGGTACCGGGCACGACCGACCCCACCCGCGCCTCCCGAGCGGCCTGTGGAGAACACCGGACCGGACCCGCCGGGCCGATACGGTGGCTGCATGACCCGCATCATCGCCGGCGCCGCCGGCTCCCTGACGCTCCGGGTGCCGAAGTCCGGCACCCGCCCGACGAGCGACCGCGTGCGCGAGGCGCTGTTCTCGTCGCTCGAGGCACGGGGGCTCGTCGAGGCCACGTCGGTGGCCGACCTGTACGCGGGCACGGGCGCGCTCGGGCTCGAGGCGGCGTCCCGCGGTGCGGCCGAGGTGGTCCTGGTCGACCGGGCATCCGCCGCCGCGCAGGCCTGCCGGGCGAACGCGAAGGCCGTGCAGCAGCGGGTGCCGGGCGTCCGGATCGACGTGCAGCCACAGCCGGTGCTCGGGTACCTGCGCGGGACCGTCCGCACCTTCGACCTGGTGTTCATCGACCCGCCCTACGACGTCACCGAGCACGAGCTCGCCGAGGTGCTCGAGGCCCTGGCGCCGAAGCTGACGCCGGATGCCGTCGTGGTGGTCGAGCGGAGCAAGCGCTCCCCCGAGCCCACCTGGCCGGCCGGGCTGGAGCCGTTCAGCAAGCGCAGCTACGGCGAGACCGTCGCGTGGGAGGCCGTCGCCGCCGGCTGAGGCGTTCTGCGCGTGTGCACGCGCTCTGCGACAGTGCACCTGTCGAACGACGCGTGTTCTGTCGCAACACGGTCGTGCACCGACCTGGCCGGGTCAGCCGGCGGCGCCGTCCCAGTCGGCGTAGGGGTCCCAGCCGGTCGTCGGCACCGCGGCACCGGCGCGCAGCAGGTCCGCGTCGCCACGCTCCCGCACGACACCGATGCGCCGGAAGCCCCCGGGCAGGATCACGTCGGCCGGGAACGTGGCCAGCAATCCGTGGTCTTCGCCACCGTGCAGCGCCACCTCGTCGAGGTCGGTGGTGGCATCGAGTTCGAGCGTCACCCGGCTGGCACGGGCGAGCCGACCGGCGTCGATCGCCAGGCCGTCGGACAGGTCGAGCATCGCGGTGGCCCCGGCTCCGGCCGCGAGCGGCCCGTCGGCGATCGGGGGCACCGGGCGGCGCTGGCGTCCGACGTCGGGGTCGACGTCCGCGCCGCTCGCGACCGTCGCGGTGCGGTCCGGCTCGCCCCGGCCGTCGACGCCGTCGCGGAACAGCCGGGACAGCCCGCGGGCGGCACGCCCGAGCTCGCCGGACACCGCGAGCACGTCACCGACGCTCGCGCCCGACCGCAGCACGGGCGCCCGGCCCAGCAGGTCGCCGAAGGCGGTGACGGCCACCGTGAACGTCGCCGAGGTGGAGAGGTCTCCCCCGACGACCCCGCACCCCGGCGCGAGTGCGTCGACGGCGAGCCGGAAGCCGTCGGCGATGCCCTCGAGGACGGACACGGGGGTGTCCTGCGGTGCGGCGAGGGCGATCACGAGGCCGCTCGGCACGGCACCCATCGCGGCGACGTCGGACAGGTTCGTGGCGGCCGCCTTCCAGCCGATGTCCGACGGCGACGACCACGCCCACCGGAAGTCCGGACCGTGGACCATCATGTCCGTCGTCACGACGAACCGGCCGTCGGGGGCGGCCACGACCGCGCAGTCGTCTCCGGGGCCGAGGATCGGCGTCCCTGCGGGCAGGCGGCTCGTGATCCGGTCGAGGACGACGAGTTCGCCGAGCTCCCCCACCGTCGGTCCGGCCCAGGCGTCGTCCGTCGCATCCACACGAGAACGGTAGCCTGGACGGCGATGGACACCGCGCGCCGCACCCCTCGCACCCTCGCGATCCTGGGGGCCGTGATCACCCTCGCCGCCGGGCTGACCGGGTGCACGAACGCCGTGTCGATGTCCGCCGCGCCGTCGGCGAACGCAGCGGCGTGCGCCGCCGTGCAGGTCCGGTTGCCCGCGACCGTGGACTCGAAGTTCGACCTGCGGAACACGAACGCGCAGGCGACCGCTGCTTGGGGCGACCCCGAGGTGGCGATCTACCACTGCGGTGTCGCCGTCCCCACCGTGTCCGACCTGCCGTGCTTCTCGCAGGGCGGCGTGGACTGGATCCGCGACGACCGGGGCGACCAGGTCGTCTTCACGACGTTCGGTCGGTCACCGGCAGCGCAGGTCGTGGTCGACTCGACGAAGACCACGTCGACGGTCGTGCAGGAGCTGTCCGACGCCGTGTCGTCGCTGCCGAAGGACGGTCACGAGTGCCTCGACCCCGACGACGTGCAGGGTTGACCCAGCGGACGGAGCAGCGCCAGCTCAACCAGCGCCTCGACCCCGACGACGTGCAGGGCTGAACCCCGCCTGACGCTCGCGCGCCGATCGGGCCAGCACGGCCTGGTCAGCGGACGGCCGCGCGACCCAGCTCGATGAGCTCGGTGATCAGCTCGCCGTAGGACACGCCCGACGCCGCCCAGCAGCGCGGGTACATCGACAGCGGCGTGAAGCCCGGCATCGTGTTGACCTCGTTCACGACGAAGCCGTCGTCGGTCAGGAAGCAGTCGACACGGGCCAACCCGGAACCACCGATGGCCTCGAACGCGCGGGCACCGATGGAGCGGATCTCGTCGGTTTGGTCGTCGGTCAGCGGTGCCGGGCAGAGCAGCGACTCGTCGCCGCCCAGGTACTTCGACGCGAAGTCGTAGAAGCCGTCCTCGGCCACCACGATCTCGCCCGGCAGGCTCGTGCGCGGCACACCGTCACGCCCCTCGAGCACGGCGACCTCGACCTCGCGGCCGACCACACGGGGCTCGACGATCACCTTGGAGTCGTGCTCGAACGCCAGGTCCATGGCGGCACCCAGCTGCGAGGGCTCGTCGACGCGTGAGACACCCATGCTCGACCCGGCGCGAGCCGGCTTGACGAACAGCGGCCAGCCGTGCGCGGCGATCGTCTCGGCGACGTCCACCGGGTCGGCCGCCCACTGCCGGCGGAGCACGGTGGTCCACGGTGCGACCCGCAGCCCGGCGTGCTCGAGCACGGCCTTGGCGACGTGCTTGTCCATCGCCAGGGCGCTCGCGAGCACGCCGTCGCCGACGTACGGCAGCCCGGCGATCTCGAGCAGGCCCTGGATCGTGCCGTCCTCGCCGAAGGGGCCGTGCAGGATCGGGAACACCACGTCGACCGGGATCGCCGTGACCGTGCCGTCGGGGTGGGACACGACGAGTTCGTTGGTGGCCGGCGAGGTCGGGAACGCGATCCGCGTGCCGTTGTCGGGCACGGTGGGCAGCGCGCCGTCGCGGATGGTCCACTGCGCCGGGTCGTCGGACTGCAGCGTGAAGGCACCGTCCTGGGTGATCCCGATCGGCACGAGGTCGTACTCGGCCCGGTCGACGACGTCCATGATGCCGCCGGCGGTCACGCAGCTGATCTCGTGCTCGCTCGAGCGACCGCCGAAGAGCACGGCGACGGTGGTCCTGGGCATGGGGGTTCCCTCGGGGATCGTGGGCACGGGAGTCCCTTCGTGACTCGGTGCGGGACCGGTCACTCGCCCTGCGGCTCGTCGGTCTCGGTGAGGTGCGGCGCGATGTTGCGCGGATCGAGCCTACCGGCGAGGACCTCGCCGACCTGGCTGACGATGGGCATGTCGACGCCGTTCGCCGCGGCCAGCTCGAGGATCGGTGCGACCGAGGCCAGCCCCTCCGCCGTCTGGTTCATCTGGCGGACGACCTCGTCGAACCGGTAGCCCTGGCCGAGCAACCGCCCGGCGGTGTTGTTCCGCGACAGCGGTGACTGGCACGTGGCGATGAGGTCGCCGAGGCCCGCGAGCCCGGACAGCGTGGACGACTGCGCGCCGAGCGACACCGCGAAGTCGGTCATCTCGGCGAGGCCGCGCGTGATGATCGAGGCCTTGGTGTTCTCGCCGTAGCCGACCCCGTCGACGATGCCGATCGCGACGGCGATGAGGTTCTTCAGCACGCCGCCGAACTCGGTGCCGATGACGTCGGTGTTGATGAACGACCGGAAGTACGGGTTCGTCGCGACTGCGGCGACCTCGGTGGCGGTCTCCAGCGAGGACGACGACACCACGGCAGCGGTCGGCTGCCGTCGGGCGATCTCGAGCGCCAGGTTCGGGCCACTGGCCACCGCGATGCGATCCTGGTCGATGCCGAGGCCCTGCAGCAGGACCTCGCTCATCCGCAGTCCCGTGCTCTTCTCGACGCCCTTCATCAGGCTGACGACCGGCACGTCCGCGGGCAGCAGCTCGCGGATCGCGGCGAGGTTCGAGCGCAGGGTCTGCGAGGGCACCGAGACGTACACCTGCGAGGCGCCGTCGAGCACGCGCTCGAGGGAC
This sequence comes from Curtobacterium sp. MCPF17_051, assembly GCF_003234595.1. Classification (NCBI taxonomy): domain Bacteria; kingdom Bacillati; phylum Actinomycetota; class Actinomycetes; order Micrococcales; family Microbacteriaceae; genus Curtobacterium; species Curtobacterium sp. MCPF17_051. The sequence goes on from NZ_QKSE01000004.1 coordinate 185,421, forward strand.
GTCGACGCGGTCAGGGTGCGGGGCAGGTTGATGCCGGGCAGGTAGTCCGAGTTGCGCTTGGTCTCGGTGATCTCGCGGGCGACCTCGGGGCGGCGGGCCCACACCACGGTGGACGCACCGCCCTCGGCCAGCACCTTCGCGAACGTGGTGCCCCAGCTGCCGGCACCGATCACGGCCACCCGGGGCTTGTCGGTCGACTGCATGACCACCCGGATCGCGGCGGTGTCGAAGGCCCCCGGAGCCGCGGCGGCGGGGTCGGGTCGGTCGTCGTGGGGTCGGAGGTCACTCAAACCGGCCGGTCTCCTTCTGGTTGTTCGCCGCCGGGTCCCAGCGGGTCGCGGGTGCCCGCTCGCCACGGAGCACCTCGAGCAGCGCGGTGATCTCGCGCATGACGAGTTCGGTGGCCGCGCCGAGCATCTGCTGGTCGATCTGCCGGCCGCGGTACGCCGACAGGTCGACCGGGTCACCGATGATCACGTCGACGCGGGACGGCGGGAACAGCCGGAGCTTCTTGCCGTACCGCGCCATGATGTTCTGCGTGCCCCAGTGGGCCATCGGGATGAGCGGCACATCGTTCTCGAGCGCGATCCGCACCGCACCCGTCTTGCCGCGCATCGGCCACAGGTCGGGGTCGCGGGTGAGCGTGCCCTCGGGGTAGACGATGATCGCCCCGCCCTGCTCGACCAACGAGCGTCCGCCCCCGAGCGGGTCGCTCAGGCGCGTCCGGCCGGAGCGTTCGACCGGGATCTGTCCCATGCCGGACATGAGCTTGCCGACCACGGGGACCTTGAACAGCGACGCCTTCGCGAGGAACCGCGGCGCCCGCTTCGAGATGTACACGGCGGTGCCCACGACCAGGGGGTCGATGTTCGTGAAGTGGTTCGGCGCGAGCACGAACGCACCCTCGGCCGGCAGGCGGTTCGGGCCGTGCCAGTGGTAGCGCGCCGAGAACCGGAACGTCGGGATGACGATCGAGGCGACGATCCGGAACGCGGTGTTCAGCTCACCGCGGCGCCACCGGCGCCCTCGCACGGGGAGGCCGGTCGTGACCTGCGCGTCGGAGCCGCCACGGGCCTCCAGACCGTCGCCCTTTCCTGCAGCCCGCACTGCGCCTATCCAGCGAAGTCGAAGTCGGCGCCGAGCTTGCGCAGCTTCGGGATGAAGTGCTCGTAGCCGCGGCTGATGATGCCGACGTTGGTGATGTGCGACTCGCCGTCGGCGGTCAGCGCCGCGATGAGGTGGCTGAACCCGCCGCGCAGGTCGGGGACGCGGACGTTGGCGGCGTGCAGCTTCGTCGGACCGGTGATGACGGCGGCCTGCTCGAACGGGCGGCGGGCGACACGACGGTCGTGGCCGGGCAGCCCCTCCTTGTGCACGACGATGTCGGCACCCATCTCGTTCAGGGCGTCCGTGAAGCCGAAGCGGTTCTCGTAGACGGTCTCGTGCACGATGCTCCGGCCGTCGGCCTGCGTCAGCGCGACGACGAGCGGCTGCTGCCAGTCCGTCATGAAGCCGGGGTGCACGTCGGTCTCGATGACCACGGGCTTCAGGGTGTCCAGCTCGCGGTAGAACCGGATGCCGTCCTCCTGGATGTCGAACCCGCCGCCGACCTTGCGAAAGACGTTGAGGAACGTCATGAGCTCCTGCTGGTTCGCACCCTCGACGAAGATGTCGCCGTTCGTGGCGAGCGCGGCGGAGGCCCAGCTCGCGGCCTCGTTGCGGTCGTTGATCGCGCGGTGCGTGTAGCCGCGGAGCGACTCGACGCCCTCGATGAAGATGACGCGGTTCGGCTCGACCGAGACGATGGCGCCCATCTTCTGCAGGATCGCGATGAGGTCCATGATCTCGGGCTCGATCGCGGCGTTCCGCAGCTCGGTGACGCCCTTGGCGAGGGTCGCCGAGAGCAGGACCTGCTCGGTCGCGCCGACGCTCGGGTACGGCAGCTCGATCGACGCGCCCTTCAGGCCGTCCGGGGCCGTCAGGTGGATGCCGTTGACCTGCTTGTCGACGACCGCACCCATGGCGCGGAGGGCGTCGAGGTGGAAGTCGATCGGGCGGTCGCCGATGCGGCAGCCGCCGAGGTCGGGGATGAACGCCTCGCCGAGCTTGTGCAGCAGCGGACCGCAGAACAGGATCGGGATGCGGCTCGAACCGGCGTGCGCGTCGATCTCGGCGAAGTGCGCCGACTCGACCCGCGACGGGTCGAGGATGAGTTCGCCTCGTGCAGGATCGGTGATGCGCACGCCGTGCACCTCGAGCAGCCCGCGGACCACCTTGACGTCGGAGATGTCCGGCACGTCACGGAGGATCGACGGGGTGTCACCGAGCAGCGACGCCACCATGGCCTTGGTCGCGAGGTTCTTCGCCCCACGGACCTCGATGCGTCCCACGAGCGGCTTGCCCCCGCGGATGACGATCTCGTCCGACTTGAGGCCCACGCGCGCCCCTGCGGCCGCTGCGTCCTGTACGAGAGAGTTCACTACTTCACCGGCAATGTCTTCGGCCGCCAACTGGAGCGGCGGGATTCGAACTCCGTGATCGAGGTCTCGTCACGGAGGGTGAGCCCGATGTCGTCGAGCCCTTCCATCAACCGCCAACGAGTGTAAGCGTCGATCTCGAAGGGGACGTCCACATCCCCCAGCGACACGCGCTGCGTCACGAGGTCGACCGTCGCCTCGATGCCCGGGTTCGCCTCGATGGCGGCCCACAGACGCTCGACCTCCGGTTCGGTCACGATCGCCGTGACCAGGCCCTGCTTGCCGGCGTTGCCCTTGAAGATGTCCGCGAAACGGGGTGAGACGACCACCGTGAAGCCGAAGTCGCGGAGCGCCCAGACGGCGTGCTCGCGGGACGATCCGGTGCCGAAGTCCGGCCCGGCGACGAGCACACGGGCACCCTGGTAGCGCTCCTGGTTCAACACGAAGTCGGGGTCCTGCCGCCAACCGGCGAACAGGGCGTCCTCGAAGCCGGTCTTGGTGACGCGCTTCAGGTAGACCGCGGGGATGATCTGGTCGGTGTCGACGTTGGACCGCTTGAGCGGCGCGGCGATGCCGGAGACGGTGGTGATCTTGTCCATCAGAAGGTCCCCTCGGTGGCGGTGGCGGACGTCGCCGCCGCGATCTCGTCGTCGGTCTCCAGGTCCCACGGGCTGGACAGCGTGCCGCGCACCGCGGTGGCCGCGGCGACGAGCGGCGACACCAGGTGCGTGCGGCCGCCCTTGCCCTGGCGACCCTCGAAGTTGCGGTTCGAGGTGCTCGCGCAGCGCTCCCCCGGTGCCAGCTGGTCCGGGTTCATCCCCAGGCACATCGAGCAGCCGGCGAACCGCCACTCGGCACCGAACTCGGTGAACACCTGGTCGAGCCCCTCGGCCTCGGCCTCGAGCCGGACCCGCGCGGAGCCGGGCACGACCATCACCCGGACGCCGTCGGCCTTGGTGCGGCCCTTGATGATCGACGCGAAGGCCCGCAGGTCCTCGATGCGCGAGTTCGTGCAGGACCCCATGAACACCGCGTCGACGGCGATGTCCTTCATCGGGGTGCCGGCGGTGATGTCCATGTACTCCAGCGCGCGGCGAGCAGCGGCCTGGTCGTTGGGGTCGCTGTAGGCGGCCGGGTCCGGCACGCTCTCGGACAGCGAGACGCCCTGGCCGGGGTTCGTGCCCCAGGTGACGAAGGGCTCGAGCTCGTCCGCGTCGATGAACACCTCGGCGTCGAACACGGCGTCGTCGTCGGTGGCGAGGGTCTCCCAGTACGCGACGGCGTCGTCCCAGTCCTGACCGGTGGGCGCGTGGTCGCGGCCCTGCACGTAGTCGTAGGTGGTCTCGTCGGGGGCGACCATGCCGGCGCGGGCACCGGCCTCGATCGACATGTTGCAGATCGTCATGCGGCCCTCCATCGAGAGCGCGCGGATCGCGGAGCCGCGGTACTCCAGCACGTAACCCTGTCCACCGCCGGTGCCGATCTTCGCGATCACGGCCAGGATGATGTCCTTCGCCGTCACCCCCGGGCGCAGCGTGCCCTCGACCGTGATCGCCATCGTCTTGAAGGGCTTGAGCGGCAGGGTCTGCGTCGCGAGGACGTGCTCGACCTCGGACGTGCCGATGCCGAACGCCATCGCGCCGAAGGCCCCGTGGGTGCTGGTGTGCGAGTCGCCGCAGACCACGGTGATGCCGGGCATGGTCAGGCCGAGCTGCGGACCGACCACGTGGACGATGCCCTGCTCCTTGTCGCCCAGGGAGTGCAGCCGGACGCCGAACTCCTCGCAGTTGCGACGGAGGGTCTCGATCTGGATCCGGCTCGTCGGGTCCGCGATGGGGCGGTCGATGGCGAGCGTCGGGGTGTTGTGGTCCTCGGTCGCGATCGTCAGGTCGAGGCGACGCACCGGACGCCCGGCCTGCCGCAGGCCGTCGAACGCCTGCGGACTCGTCACCTCGTGCACGAGGTGGAGGTCGATGTAGAGGAGGTCCGGGTTGCCGTCCTCGCCCTTGACCACGACGTGGTCGTCCCACACCTTCTCGGCGAGCGTCTTTCCCATGAGCTCAGCCCTCCTCGTCCTCGTCGTTGCGCCGCGACCGCGGCCCGATCAGGCGACTCTACCATTGGTATACCAACGCGGGACACCCGGCCCGCCGCAGGCCCGGCACCCCGCCACGGCGTGGCCTGGAGGCCCGTGGCGACTCCCCGAGACCCGTCGCGGTGGGAGGATGGTGACGCCATGACGACACCTGCGCACTCGACCCGGACCATCAACCTCGAGGGCGCGGCACGCGCCGCGATCGCCGGTGGCGCACCGCTCGCGCTGCTCATCGCCCTCGGCATGCCGGGGTACGCCGCCTTCGCCATGTTCGCCGGGTTCACCGCCATCTTCGGTGCGACCGAGCCCTACCGGCAGCGTGCCGTCACCACCGGTGTCGCGGGTGCACTGCAGGCGCTCTGCATGTTCGCCGGCATCGGGGTCGGGCTCGTCGGGTCGCCGCTCTGGCTGCAGGCCGTGGGTCTCGTCGTCGTCCTGGTGGTCGCGGTCTGCACCCTCTCCACGCTCCGGGCGATCCCCGCGCAGCCGATCTTCCCGGTGTTCGCGTTCGTCGTGTCCGCACTCGTGCCGATGCGCCCGGCGGACGTCCCGCTCGTCACGACGATCATCGTCTGCTCGGTGGTCTGGGCCTGGCTCGTCGCGATGTCCGGTGCGGTGCTCCGCCGGTTGTTCCACCCGCACGCCCCGCACCGGTTCCGCCCGCTGGCCGACCGCAAGCACCGGTCGCTCGCGGTCCTGCGGACACCGGCGCTGTGGGAGACCGTCGCGCTCAACGTCGTCGGGTCACTCGTCGCCGGTGCCGTCGCGGAGTCGATCCCCGGGCTCGGGCACCCCTACTGGGCGGTCATCGCGGTGGTCTCGACCCTGCCGGCGATCCGCCAGCGGCACACCGTGGTCCGCGCCGGGCAGCGTGTGGTCGGCACGATCGGCGGCACGGTCATCGCGGTCGGCATCCTGCTGCTCGAGCCGTCGGCGTGGTGGATCGTCGTGCTGGCCGTCGTCGGGCAGTTCTTCGCCGAGATCTTCGTCGCCCGGAACTACGCCGTGTGCCTGCTGTTCCTCACCCCGCTCGCCCTGGCGGTGTCGTGGTTGAGCCTGCCCGAGGCACCCCAGCTGCTGGCGCTCGACCGCATCGCGCAGACCGTCCTCGGTGCCGTGGTCAGCGTGGGGCTGCTGCTCGTCGGGCGTGCGATCGAGCGCCGGCGTGGCCGTGCCCTGGGTGCGACGAGCGCGATCCGGACCGTCTGAAGCGCCCGGTCGTCCCGGGCGTACCTGGTCGAACCGGGCGTACCTGGTCGAACCGGGCATACCGGGTCGAATCGGGCGTACCGGGTCGAAACCGGGCGTACCTGGTCGTTCGTTTCGACCAGGGACGCCCGATTCCGCCTGCCATCGCGCGTGACAGGGGAAGGAACGGGCGCAGACGGCGGACGGGAGGCCCGTGGCGGCGCCGCCACGGGCCTCCCGTTCGTCCGTGGTCGCGATCACCGCGTCCGTCGCGGTCGCGAGCCCGTCCGGCCCACCACGGCGTCAGTCGCGCGGCTGGATGTTCCAGGCGTCGATGACGGGGCGGCCGTGCTCGTAGCCGAGGATGCTGACCGAGGCGGTGCCGAGCTTCAGCACGGCGCCGTCCTGCGGCGCGAGCCGGATCCACGCGGCACCGAGCGCCCGCAGCACGTGGCCGTGGGCGATGAACACGGCGTCGTGGCCCTCGGCGAGCACCGGACGGGCACGGTTCAGGATGCGCTCGACGCGGACCCGCACCTCGGCGGCGTTCTCACCGGGGGTGTCACCGGCGGGGACCCCGTCGGTCCAGAGGTCCCACGGCCCGTGGCGCAGCACCTTGATCTGCGGGGTGGTGAGGCCCTCGTACGCGCCGTAGTCCCACTCGTACAGGTCCTCGTCGAGCTCCGGCTCGACGCCGATCAGGTGCGCGGTGTCGCGGGCGCGCTGCAGCGGGCTCGACAGCGCCAGCGCGAACGACCGGTCCCCGAGGTACCGGCCCGCGCGCTTCGCCTGCTCGACACCGTTGTCGGTGAGCGGGATGTCGGTGCGGCCGGTGTGCTGCCCGCTCTTCGACCACTCCGTCTCTCCGTGACGGACGAGGACGAGTTCGCCGGGGCGTTCCGAGGTCATGAGTTCCTTCCGATCCAGAGGCCGAGCGCAGCTGCGCCGACCGAGACGACGAGCATCCCGAGGCCGTTCAGGACGGCGAGCCGGGTCTTGCCGGATCGGAGGAGCTGTACGGTCTCGACGCTCGCCGTCGAGAACGTCGTGTACCCGCCCATCATGCCCGTCCCGAGCACAGCGACCGTCGAGGCGGGGATGGTGCCGGCCTGCCCGAGGCCCGTCAGGACCCCGAGCACGAGCGATCCGGACACGTTGATGAGCAGGGTCCCGACCGGGAACCCGGCGAACCGCGAACCGGCGACGCGGCCCTTCACGACGCCGTCGAGCACGAAGCGCAGGGCGGCGCCGGCTCCCCCGCCGACGGCGACCAGGACCAGTTCGGCCGGGCTCATCGGGCGTCCTGCAGCGGTTCGGGGCGGGTGCGGGGCCGGGTGGCCGCGGCGACCCACAGACCGAGGACGACAGCGACGAGTCCGAGCACGACCGACAGCAGGGCGAACCCGCTGCCGGCCGTCCAGTGGCCGAGGTCGAGCAGCTGCGCGGTGTCGTCCGCGAGCGTGCTGTAGGTCGTGAAACCGCCGAGGACGCCGGTGCCGACGAACAGCCGGACCGCGCGACGACGACTGACGTCCGGGCCGCGGCGCGCGAGCGCGTCGAGCAGGAACCCGAGGCAGAACGCCCCGACGACGTTGATCACGAGGATGGTCCAGCTGATCCCGTCGTGCGCGGGGAACGCCGTGGCGAGGAGTGCGCGGACGGCCGTCCCGATCGCGCCGCCGAGGGCGACGAGGGCGACGAGCCTCCAGCGCAGGTGCGGTGGGCGTTCGGCGTGCATCGTGCTCCCGTCGCGAGGCGATCGTCCCCCGGACGACGGGGTCGATCCAGGCTAGTCGAGACGACGAAACCCCCGCCGAGCCGGAGCTGGACGGGGGTTTGCGTACTGGTGACCCCAGCGGGATTCGAACCCGCGTTACCGCCGTGAGAGGGCAGCGTACTAGGCCGCTATACGATGGGGCCGCGGCTGTTGTCGGACTCGGAGCATGTCACCTGTGGTGACCCCAGCGGGATTCGAACCCGCGTTACCGCCGTGAGAGGGCAGCGTACTAGGCCGCTATACGATGGGGCCGTTCCGACAACTCGACAAGTATTGCACAAGGCTCGCATCCGCACCAAAACGGGGCGTGTCGCCCGGGTGTGCCGCCGTGTCGGAGCTGGCATACGGTGGATCGATGACGGCCGACCACGACGCGATCGCAGCGCCACGACACGTCGGCGGCAGCCCCTCGGCGACGGTCCGGATCGGCCTGTCCGGGTGGCAGTACGACGGCTGGCGTGGGGACTTCTACCCCGAGGGCCTCGCGAAGCGGCGGTGGCTCGAGCACGTGGCGTCGCGGTTCCCGACGGTGGAGCTGAACGGATCCTTCTACTCGCTGCAGCGTCCGGCGCGCTACCGGGCGTGGCGTGCGGCCTCGGGCGGGCAGCCGTTCCGGTTCGCGGTCAAGGGCGGCCGGTACGTCACGCACATGCTGCGGCTGCGGAACGTCGAGACCGCGCTGGCGAACTTCTTCGCCTCGGGTCCGCTGGAGCTCGGGGACACCCTCGGACCGGTGCTCTGGCAGCTGCCCGAGCGCCTGCTGCCGAAGCCGGAGGTGCTCGACGCGTTCCTCGGGGTGCTCCCCCGGACGCACGGTGCGGCCGCTGAACTCGCACGCCACCACGACGACAAGGTCACCGAGGAGCCGGACGGTCTCGTGGAGCCCGAGGAACCGGCGTGTTCGATCCACCACGCGCTCGAGGCCCGGGCAGCCGGCTTCGGCGACGAGCACCTCGACGTGCTGCGCCGACACCGCGTCGCCCTCGTCGACTCGCACGCCGGCGACTTCCCCCGCTTCCGGGCGGACACCGGGGCACCGCTCGCGTACCTCCGGCTGCACGGTGCACCCCGGACCTACCACGACGGGTACTCGCCCCGGGCACTCGGCGGGTGGGCGACGACGGTCCTCGAGCACGTAGAGGCCGGCCGTGACGTCTACGTGTACTTCGACAACGACGCCGAGCGGCACGCTCCGTGGGACGCCCTGGCGCTCGACCGCCTGGTCGCGGCGCGACTGCGCCGGCGGGCGCCCGACCAGTGAGCAGAAGAAGCCGGGTGCGTGGACGCGACCCGTCGCGTTCTGCTCACTCGGTGACGGACGGGAGGCCCGCGGCGGCGCCGCCACGGGCCTCCAGGCCGCGCAGCGCAGCCCTAGAGCGTGAGCGACTCCCCCGGGCGCAGCACGACGAGCGACCCGGCGGGCTCGACGGCCTCGCGGAGCCGCCCCGTGTGCATGCCGAAGCCGACCTCGGACAGGGTGGCCTCGTGGATCGGGTACGCGCGGGACGGCGCGATCGCGGCGACGTAGTCCATCATCTCGGCGACCTTGAGCCACGGCGCCCCGACGGGTGCCGCGAGGACCTCGACCGGGACGCCCGGGTCCGTGTAGGAGTCGCCCGGGTGGAACAGCCGGCCGTTCACGAGCACGCCGGTGTTGTCGACGATCGGCACCGAGGCGTGGATCAGCTGGTGCCGCGTGCCGTGGAAGGTGAGCGCGAAGGGGCCGACCGTCCGGTGGTCGCCGTCCGTGACGACGTCGACGGTGATGTCCGCCTCGGCGAGCGCCGCGCGGACCCCCTCCGGTCCGATGACGACGGCACCGGGGTTCGCGTCGAGGATCCGGCGGACCTGTTCGGGGGTGACGTGGTCCGGGTGCTCGTGCGTGACGACGACGGCGACGACCCCGGTGGCGTCGACCGGTCGGGTGAAGTCCCCCGGGTCGAGGACCAGGCGGGCATCACTCTCGGCGATGACCTGGCAGGCGTGTTCGAGTTTGGTGACCTCCATGCGGGCGACCCTACGCGGCACCGTGCGGGCAGGGCCCCGTGGTCGCGCGGACGACCAGGTGCGCGGGTGCCGCCGCGATCGGGCCGGCGACACCGCCGTCGACCTCGGCGAGCACCGCCCGTGCAGCGGTCCGTCCCTGCGCCACCGGGTCCTGCGCGACGGTGGTGAGTCCGACGGTGGCGCCGTACTCGTGGCCGTCGATCCCCATCACGGACACGTCCTCCGGTACCGCGAGACCGGCTCGGCGCGCGGCCAGCAGGACACCGAGGGCCATCTCGTCCGAGGCGCAGAGCACCGCCGTCGGTCGCTCCGACGCCGGCTCGGCGAACAGCCCGGCCCCGGCGGCGGCACCGCCGGCGAACGAGAAGCGGCCGTCGAGGGACCACCGTTCCGGCACGGCCTGTCCGCCCGACCGCACGGCGTCGAGGAACCCGTCCCGCCGCAGGTGCGGAACGGCGACGTTCATGCCGGCCTCGTCCTGCCCGCCGACGTAGGCGATGCGCCGGTGGCCGAGTCCGTGCAGGTGCTCGACCGCGATCCGGGTGACCTCGCGGTCGTCGACGCCCACGTTGCGCAGACCCGGTGCGGGGCCGCCGATGACGACCATGGGGTGCCGACTGAGTTCGAGCTCGGCCCGTTCGGTGGCGTCGAGCACCAGGGAGAGCAGCACGAGGCCGTCGACCCGGTGCCGCAGCATCGAGCGTCGGAACGCCCGGTCGCGGTCGCCGCCCGGGCCGCCGAGGTTGTAGAGGACCAGGTCGTACCCGGCCTGGCGGAGTTCCGCGTCGACGCCGCCGAGCGCCTTGACGTAGAACCAGCGATCGATGACGGGCACGACCACCCCGACGGCGCGCTGACGACCGGTGGCCAGGCCGGCCGCTGCCGAGCTCGGGACGTACCCGAGTTCGTCGGCGACCCGCCGCACCTGCTCGATCGTGGTGTCGGCCACGTTCGACATGCCGCGGAGCGCCCGCGACACGGTGGACTTCGACAGCCCCGTGACGGTCGCGATCTCCTGGATCCCCATCGGTGCGACCCGGGAGGCCCGTCAGCCGTCCGTGCCGTGCGTCACGTCCGCCGGTGCGTCGGGTCCACCCCGTCGGTCCGCCACCGCGGGCACGCCGCGGTCCGCCCTGCGTTCCGGCACCCGTGCGGTGCGCGCCGGCCGTCGTGCAGCCGGTGCGACCTCGTCCCAGCCGGCGTGCTGGTGCACCCGTCCGTCCGCGCCGGGTCGGGGCCGGCGACCGGTGGGGTCGGTGACCGACGTGTGCACCGGGGCCACCGCGGGCGCAGCACCGACGCCCCGGGGCACGGATCCACCCGTGCCGTCCTGCGCCGTGGTCCGGCGGAGGACGGCGACCCGCCACCGGTCCAGGGCGACGACGCCGAGCACGCACACGAGCAGGGTGAGCGCCCAGCCGAGCGCCGGTCGCCCGGTGAGCTCGCAGAACACCGTCACGCCGAGGAACAGGACGCCGAACATGCCGACGAAGCCGATCGACTCTTCGATGTGGGCGGTGGGACGGGTGGGTCCGCGCTGGGCCATGGTCGTCAGCCCTTCACGCCGCCGGCGGTGAGCCCGGCCACGATGCGTCGCTGGAAGATCAGGACGAGGACCACGAGCGGGATCGTGACGATCGTGCCGGCGGCCATCACCGCCGTGTAGGGCTCCTGGTGCGGCTGCGACCCGGCGAACGAGGCGATCGCCACGGTCACCGGCTGTGTCGCGTCGCTCGACAGCTGCGACGAGATGAGGTACTCGTTCCAGCTCGAGATGAACGCCAGGATCGCCGTGGTGAACACCGCGGGCGCCGCGAGCGGCAGGATGATCCGCCGGAACGCCTGCACCCGGGTGCACCCGTCGATGCGGGCTGCTTCTTCCAGGTCCCACGGCATCTCGCGGAAGAACGACGCGAGCGTGTACACGGTCAGCGGCAGCACGAACGAGATGCTCGGCAGGATGAGCGCCTGGTACGACCCCATCCACCCGATGTCGGTGAACAGCTGGAACAGCGGCGAGATGAGGGCGACGCCGGGGAACATCGACGCGGCCAGGATCGCGCCGGCGATGAGGGACTTGCCGCGGAACTCGAGCCGGGCGAGCGCGTACGCCGCCGTGGTGCCGACGAGCAGGGCGATGATCGTCACGACCCCACCGATGAGCAGGCTGTTGAGCAGTGCCCGTCCGAGGTGGTTGCCGAGCGAGGTGGAGAACGCCGTCGCGTAGTTGTCGAGCGTCACGTGGGTCGGCCACGGGGTGGCGTCGAACGTGAAGCCGACGTCACGGAAGCTCGTGACCACCATCCAGTAGAACGGCAGGAGGCACCACACGGCGATGACGACGGCCTGCAGGGCGGTGCGGATCCGCGGCCCGGTGTCCCGGCGCACGCGCACCTCGGTGCGGTCGACGGCGCGGTCGCGGCGCACGGCCCCGGACCGCGGACGGTCTGCTGCGAGCGTCACTTGAGTTCACCCTTCTGCTGGGCGGCCTGCGTCTGGACGACGTTGGCGCCGAGGAACCGCACGAACAGGAACGCGACGACGAAGATCACCAGGAAGGTGAGTGTCGACAGCGCCGACGCGGAGTTGAAGCCCTGCCGGATCTGTTCGACGACCAGGATCGACAGGGTCGTGGTGGCGTTGCCGGAACCACCGCCGCCGCCGGTGAGGATCGCTGGCAGGTCGTACATGCGCAGCGCGTCGAGCACGCGGAACAGGATCGCGACCATGAGCGCGGGCTTGATGAGCGGCAGGGTGATGAGCACGAACCGTTGGAAGGTCGAGGCGCCGTCCATCTTCCCGGCTTCGTAGACCTCCTCCGGGATCAGCTGGAGCCCGGCCAGGATGAGCAGCGCCATGAACGGCGTGGTCTTCCAGGTGTCGGCGATGATGACCGCCCACCGGGATGCCCACTCGCCGCTGGTCCAGAGGATCTGGTGGCCGATCACCTGGTTCAGCACGCCGTTCGCGTCGAAGATGAAGTACCAGAGCTTCGCGGTGACGGCCGTCGGGATCGCCCACGGCACCAGGATCGCGGCACGGACGAGGGCGCGGCCCTTGAAGTTGCGGTTCATGATGATGGCCATCCACACGCCGATCACCGTCTCGGCGAGCACGGTGACGACGGTGAAGAAGAACGTGTTGCCCATCGACACCCAGAACTGCGAGCCGAGGCTGCCGGGCGGGCAGGTGACCTCACCGCACCGCTGGCCGAGCCAGTGCACGTAGTTCGTCACGCCGGCGAAGCCGCCCTCGACGAACAGGCCGGTCGCCTTGTCGAGTCCCTGGTCGAGCTGGAACGACTGGATGATCGCGCTGACCACCGGGTACCCGATGACGACCGCCAGGAGCGCGATCGTCGGGCCGATGAGGTAGACGGCCCAGCGGCCGTGCTCGGCGTTGAGCCCGCCCTTGCGCCGCTGGCGCTTCGGTTCGAGCCCGGTCGGGTTCGGGATGGCTGCGGGGATCTCGGTTGCTGCTGACACGTGTCGGCCTCCTTGCCGGGGGTGTCGGAACACAGGTGGGAACGGAGGGGAGGCCCGTGGCGGACCCGCCACGGGCCTCCCCTCCGACGCGGCGTGAGCCGCTGTGTGTCAACTGCTGGTCGCGGCCGTGAGGGCGTCCTGCATGTCCTTCATGGCTTCGTCGACCGACTTCGATCCCTTGAGCGCCGCGTAGGTGTTGTCCTGGATCGCCTTCGTCACCGCCGGGTAGAACGGCGTGACCGGGCGCGGCTCGGCCGACTCGATCGACTTGAGCAGCGTCGGCAGGTAGGGCAGCTCCTTCGTCAGCTCGGGGTCGTTGTACAGGTCACCGACGACCGGGGCGAGCGAGCCCTGGGTCGCGAAGAACTTCTGCGTGTCGTCCGAGGTCAGGAACTCGAGGAAGTCGTGCGCCGTGGCCTTGTGCTTCGAGTACACGCTGATCGCCGCGTTGTGCCCACCGAGCGTGGAGGCACCGACGCCGTCGGCACCGGGGATCGGCGCGATGCCGAAGGTGTCCTTGACCTTCGACGAGCCGTCGGTCTTGGCGAGGCTGTAGACGTACGGCCAGTTGCGCAGGAACAGGAGCTTGCCGTCCTCGAACGCGGTGCGGCCCTGCTCCTCCTGGTAGGTGATCGCCTCGGCCGGGATGTTCCCGTCCTCGAACGCGTCCACCAGGTTCTGCAGGCCGGCCTTCGCCTTGTCGGTGTCGACGTCGGGCGCACCGTCGTTGCTGAGCACCGAACCGCCGGAGCCGTTGATCGCCTCGGAGGCGTTGACGGTGAGTCCCTCGTACTTCGCGAACTGCCCCGCGTAGCAACCGATGCCGGCGTCCTTCGCGATCTTGCAGTCGTCCATCATCTCCTTCCACGTGGTGGGAGGCGTCTTGACGAGGTCCTTGCGGTAGTAGAGCAGGGCGCCGTCCGAGGTCTGCGGTGCGGCGTAGAGGGTGTCGTTGTAGGTGGCGGTCTTCACCGTCGACGGCAGGAGCTTCGAGGTGTCGAGCTTCATGTCGCCGGTGAGCGGGGTGAGCCACTTCTTCGCGGCGAACTCGGCGGTCCAGACGACGTCCACGTCGACGACGTCGTAGTTCTCGTCCTTCGCCTGGAAGTGCTGCACGAGGTCGTCGTGCTGCTGGTCGGCCTGGTCGGACTGTTCCTTGAAGGTGACCTTCTCGTCCGGGTGGGCCTTGTTCCACTTCGCGATGAGCGGACGGACGACGTTCGAGTTGTCCTTGCCCTGCACGTAGGTGATGGGTCCGCGGCTGTCCTGGCCGCTCTTGGCGTCGTCGTCCGCCGAACTGCCGCTCGAGCAGCCGGTCAGCACGAGCCCGATGACCGCGACCCCCGCAACGGACGCGAACCGCACCCTGGCGCGTGTTGTCTTCACAGCGTTGTCTCCTCGTTGAGATCACCAGGACGGCTCGGTCGGATCACGACACCGCTGGCCTGGAGCAGGCGACACTGCCTGCTGGAGGAGGAAGCTACGCCCGGTCCAGCGGGAGCGCAACCGGTTGCATCGGTTCCGTGACCTGAGCGTGACCCATGAGGTTCCCGTGGCTTCCTGGGTGAGCGCTCACCCCCCGTCGGGGGCACACGCACCGCACTGCGGAACCCCGCACGAACCCCGCCACTGCTGGTCCGGTCCGTTGTCCGGACACCGCGGGCGGTCGTAGCGTCCCGACCATGACCCTGCAATCCTCCGTCACCGTGCCCGGCCCCCGTCGGGTCGTCAGCGTCGACCTCGACGCACCGCTGCCGCGCCTGGTCGCCGACGAGTCGGGTTCCTCCGCGCTCGTCGTCGGCTACCGCGACGGCTTCCCCGTCACCACCCTCGACGTGCTGCTCACCGCTGACCCGGCCGACGCCGCCCGCGCGATGGAACCCCTGGTGGACGGCCTCGCACGGATCTCCGGTGCGACGGAGACCCCGATCCCCGACCTCGACCTCCCGCTCATCTCGATCGTCGTGTCGACCATCGTCACCCGGGTCGAGGACATCCGGAAGCTGCTCGACTTCCTCGAGCACCTCGACTACCCGCGGTACGAGGTCATCCTCGTCGACAACCGCGTGAAGCTGCCCGAGGTCGACGCCCTGCCGGGGCTGCTCGAGGGCCGCGACGTCCGGCTGGTCACCGAACGCCGTCCGGGCTGCTCCGCCGGTCGCAACGCCGGGGTCGCCGCGGCGCACGGCGAGATCATCGCGTTCACCGACGACGACGTCCGGGTCGACGCACAGTGGCTCCGGTCCATCGGCACGCGCTTCGTCCGCGAGCCCGAGGTCGCCGCGGTCACCGGGATGATCCTGCCCGTCGAGCTCGAGACCCCCGCGCAGATCTGGTACGAGGCGTACTACGGCGGCTTCAGCGGCGAGCGCACCTTCCAGCCGGTGACGATCGTGCCGGACGACGTCCCCGGGGTCATGCGTCACGCGCAGGCCCGGGCCGTCCGCCCCGACGGCTCGGTGCAGAAGCACTTCGCCGTGTACGGCATCGGCGGCTACGGTGCCGGCGCGAACTGGGCGGTCCGACGTTCGGCGTTCGACGCCGTCGGCGGGTTCGACCCCGTGCTCGGTGCCGGTGTGCCCGCCCGCGGTGGCGAGGACCTGGCGATCTTCATCGACATCCTGTGGAGCGGTGGCCGGATCGGCTTCGAACCCCGCGCGGTCGTGCACCACCGGCACCGGCAGGACCTCGCCGGGCTGCACGGGCAGCTCCACTCGAACGGCGTCGGGTTCACGGCGCTGATGTGCGAGCTCATCGCGAAGGACCGCCGGCACGCGCTCGTGCTCGCGCGGCTGATGCCCCGGGCAGGCAAGATCAAGCTGAAGCAGCTGGTGTCACGACTGGCCGGCCGGCGCGACGCCGCGGCCGAGAGCATCACCGAGGCCTCCACGACCCGGATCCCGCGCTCGCTGGCGTACCACGAGTTCCGCGGCTTCCCGGCGGGTCCGGCGGCGTACTTCCGCAGCCGTCGGTTCTGGCGCGAGGTCGAGGAGGGCCGTTTCCGCCCCTAGGCGGCGCGCAGGAGACGTCCGTCCCGGTGCGTGCGGTACGCGCGGTGCGATCGGTGCACGCGGAGTGCGGTCGCCCGCACCGCGGTCACCCGCGCCGCGACCGCCCGACGACGTACCGCCACGGTCCGCCCAGCGCCGCCACGAGCTCGACGCGCTTGAGGCCGGCCGTCGCCTCGCGGAACGCGTCGTCGACCGGCCACCCGCCGACGGCGTCCACCGCGGCGGACACCTCATCGGCGCCGCCGCCGCCCTGTCCGAGCGCCCCGAGCTGCCGCAGCGCCCCGACCGCCCGACGGAGCACGGCCAGTGCGGTGCGCGGTCGCAGCATGAGCTTCGTGACCCACGCACCGAGGCCGGTGCCGTAGCCGAGCGCCTGCGAGCGCAGCGCCGCACGGTCCGGCCGGTGCTTGTGCCAGACGACGGCCGACGGCTCCACCGCGAGCGCGCCGCCGGAGAACAGCACCCGGGTGAACAGGTCGGGGTCCTCGCCGGCGCGGGCCAGGGTGCCCGGGCCGAGCGCGACGTCGAACCCGCCCAGGGCGAGCGCGGCCGAACGACGGAGCGACATGTTGGCACCGGTGCCGAACGCGCCGACGGAGAACGGGAACAGCGGCAGGTCCGCCGGCGGCGCCGACGTGCGGAACACCCGGCGGTCGGTGTTGCGCGCCCAGGTCACGCGCTCGTCGAAGTACCGCTGCGTGGGGGTCCGGAGTTCGCCGCTGGGCACGAGGCCGGTCACGCAGACGACGTCCGCGTCGCGGGCGTAGGCGTCGGCGAGCGCTGCGAGCCAGTGCCGGTCGACGACCACGTCGTCGTCGACGAAGGCGACCACGGCCCCGGACGCGAGGGCGAGTCCGGCGTTCCGTGCGCGCGAGACGCCGGGTCGGGCCTCCAGGACGTACCGCAGGCGCGGGTCCGCGAGCGACGTGACCACGTCGCGGGTGGCGGTGGTGGTGGGCGCGTTGTCGACGACCAGCACCTCGAAGTCGTCGTGCTCGGACGCGAGCACCGAGCGCACGCAGCGACGCAGGTCCTCGGGCCGGTCGCGGGTGCCGATGACGACGGAGATGCGTCCGACCGGCGTCCCCGCGGGGGCGGCCGGGAGGCCCGTGGTGCGCAGGGCGCGCAGGGCCGGTCCCAGCTCGGCCGGGTCCACGCCGCCGTCCGCGTCGACGCTGACGTCGACGAACCCGGCGATCTCGCGTCCGTCGCGGACGAGCAGGCGGGCGCGGCGGAAGCCGGTGGGGCCGGCGAGTTCGACGGCGGACGCGGCGAGCGCCTCCTGCCGGTCGACGGCGCCGACCCAGGCCGCGCCGGCCCAGGCGGGCACGTCCGGGGACGGCATCGCGGGCGTGAGCGTGAGCACGCGGGTGGTGGTGGCCTGCTGGTCGGTCATGGTCCGATGCTCCGGTGGGGCCGCTGCAGGGTCAACGGCGGCCGCCCGCGGTTGCGGCGACGGTCGTCCGACTTGCGGTTTGCCGCCAGCACACGCCCCTGGACGGTAGGATCGTGAGGACGACTCGGCGGCAGCACGCCGGGCACGAGGAGGACGCATGTCGATGGGCCCCGCCGACGAGCTCGGCGCCGTGCTCCCCTCGGAACAGAGCGTCTTCGTGGTCGACTCCGTGACCTGCGTCTGCGGCCACGTGCAGGACGCCCACGAGCACTACCGTCCGGGCACGGACTGCGCCCTCTGCGACTGCCAGAAGTTCCGCAAGAAGCGCTGATCAGGCGCTTCGAGCACTGATCGATCAGGGGGCGGTGCGGGAAACCGCCGCTTCCCCGCAGACGGGCACGGGTCGCCTTGTCGGCCCCGGAACGCCGCGGTTAGCGTCGCGTCCATGGCCATCTCCCCCGCGGTCCCCGCGTGCATCGTCCTCGCCCACGAGGACCCGGCA
Source organism: Curtobacterium sp. MCPF17_051 (assembly GCF_003234595.1). NCBI lineage: Bacteria > Bacillati > Actinomycetota > Actinomycetes > Micrococcales > Microbacteriaceae > Curtobacterium > Curtobacterium sp. MCPF17_051. The sequence continues at coordinate 203,359 of NZ_QKSE01000004.1, forward strand.
CACGTGCGCCGACTCGTCGAGGCGCTCGACCCGTTCCCGGTGTTCCTGCACTGCGACGCGCGCACCCCCGAGACGGTGTTCCGCGCCATGACCGACGGACTGCCGGACCGTGTCCGGCTGCTCCCCCGCATCCGGACCGGCTGGGCGCGCTGGGAGAACGTCGCCGCCGAGGTGTCCGGCTACCGGGCAGCCCTGGCCGAGACCGACGCCTCGCACGTGGCCGTGCTGACCGGCAGCGACTACCCGCTCGCGAACCCCGCCGAGATCACGACCCTGCTCGAGGCGCACCGCGAGGAGTCGTTCATCTCGGTCAACCCGCTGCCGTTCGCGCCGTGGGGCCGTGACGGCGGCATCTCCCGCATCCGGTTCCGGCACTGGGCGTGGCGGAAGCACATGCTCCGGCTGCCGGTCCCCCGCCGCGTGCCGGCGAACGTCTCCTTCGCCGGGGGCTCGCAGCTCAAGGTCCTCGCCCGCCGGCACGCCGCCGCCGTCGTGGACACCGTCGACCAGCGCCCCGACCTGGTCCGGTTCTGGCAGCGCACCTGGGTCGCCGACGAGACCTTCGTGCCGTCGGTGCTCAACTCGCCGTCGCTGACGCCGGGGTTCGCCGACGAGCACGTCTCCCAGCCGCTCTGGTGGATCGGGTGGGACGGCACCGCGCGGAAGAGCCCGCCGTGGTTGACCGTCGCCGACGCGGGGCAGCTGCTCGAGCGTCGGACGGACGCGGACGTCGAGGTGCAGCACCTGTTCGCGCGGAAGTTCTCGACCGACCGGAGCGGTGACCTGCTCGACGTCGTGGACGCCGCCTTCGGGCTGCGCCAGGGCGAGGCGACGGCGACGGCGCGGCAGGGCGCGGCAGGGGTGGTCGCGCCGTGAGCTTCCCCCCGCAGACCCGCCGCGAGGCCCGCGCCGCGCGCGAGGCCGAGTCACCCGCGCCCATCGCCCCGGAGCCCATCGCACCCGAGGCCATCGCCCCGGAGCCCATCGCACCCGTGCCCGAGTCGCTCGACACCGGGTCGGTCGCCGTGCGGAAGGGTGCCTCCGTCCTGTTCGGCCGCGGCCTGCTGTACGTCGTCGTCTGGTCGATGCAGCTCGTCGTCTCGTCGCTCATCTCCCCGGTGCTCGCACACCTCATGCCGCCGGCCGAGTTCGGCGTGCTCGCCTCGGCCATCGCCCTGTACCAGGCGCTCGTCGTCCTGGCCGTCCTCGGCATCGACCAGGCGTCGGTGCTGCAGCGGGCCGAGGACGGCGACGACCGCCGGGCGCGCGGCCTGCTCGCCGTCGGCATGGTCACCGCGATCGTCGTCACCGTCGCGGCGCTCACCACGATCCCGGTCTGGGCCGACGCCGCCGGCTTCGTCGGCAACCACCCGCTGCTCCTCGTCGCGGTGCTCTGGACCGGCCCCGCCGCCATCGTGCAGATCTCCCTGGCGCTGCTCGTCGCCCAGGACCGCATCCGGGTCTTCGCGGTCACGAGCCTGCTGTCCTCGATCGGCGGCTCGGTCATCGGCCTCGGGCTCCTCACCTGGGTGCAGGCCGACGCGACCACCTACGCGTGGGGCGGCGTCGTCGCCCAGGGCGTGGCGATGGTCATCGGCGTCGCGGCGACCCGCCCGCGTCTCGCCGGCCTGTTCGACCGCAAGACCACGGCACGGGCGTTCCGCCTCGGCGTGCCGATCGCCCTCGGCAACCTGTCGTACTTCGTGCTGAACGCCGGCGACCGGATCGTCGTCCAGCGGCTGCTCGGCCCGGACGAGGTGGCCCGCTACCAGATCGCCTACGTCGTCGGCTCGGCCGTCATCCTGCTCCTGACCTTCACCAACCAGGCGTGGGCGCCGCACTTCGCCGCCCTCCGCGACCCGGTCGCCCGTCGGCAGCTCGCGATGCACTCCCGCGACGAGCTGTACAAGATGCTCGGACCGGTCCTGCTCGCCGTGACCCTGGTGTCACCCGTCGCGCTGCCGATCCTCGCCCCGGCGTCGTACCGCGTGCAGGAGCTCTCGGTCGTCGTCTTCGTCGTCGCGATCACCGCGTTCCCCGTCGTCGCCAGCGGCGCGACCGGACGCCTGCTCCTGGTCGAACGCCGCGGTGTCGCCGTCGGGGTGATCGCCGCGGTCGCGGGCGCCGTGAACATCGGCGCGAACCTCGTGCTCGTGCCCGTGCTCGGCATCGCCGGCGCGGGCCTCGCCACCGTGGTCGCCTACGCGATCCTGGCCGCCATGCAGCTGCTGGCCCTGCCCGACCGCCGTGAGTGGCGCGGGCCCGGGCCCCGGATCGTCCTGACGACCCTCGCCGCGCTCGTCGTGGCCGCCGCGTCCCTGCTCCTGCCGCAGGACGTCCTCTGGAACTGGGTCCGCATCGCCGGGGTGGTCGCCTGCCTCCCCTGGTTCCTCCGCCGACTGAAGACCGCAAGGGGTGGTGTCTCGTGAGACCGCGACAGGCTGCACACGACGGCTCCCGCCGACTCCGCGTCGGCGTCCTGGTGACCGGACTCGCCATCACCGGCGGACTCGAACGCTGTGTGCTCGAGGACACCCGTGAGCTCGTCGCCGCCGGCCACGAGGTCGAGGTCTGGCACCGGAACGCCCAGTCCCCGCGCGCCGCCGAGGGCCCGCCGCCCTACGAGGCGATGGGCGTGAAGCTGGTGGAGGCCACCGACTACCGGTTCGGGATCACGACCGCGCTCCGCGACGCCTGGCGCTTCGCCCGCGAGGGGCTGCGGATCCGACGATCGCACCTCGACGTCCTCTGGTTGAACCGGCCCGAGTACCTGCCGTTCGGCCGGGTCGCATCGCTCGTCTCCGGAGTCCCGCTCGCGGTGCACCTGCACCACGCGCCGAACTACCGGCGGCTCGGACCGATCGCCGGTGGCCGCACCCGCTACTTCGCCGTCTCGCACGCGATGGCGCGCGCCTGGGCGGAGTCCGGCGTGCCGACGGACCGCATCACGATCGTGCCGAACGGCGTCGACACCGACGCGTTCCCGGCCGCGACCCCGGCGTCGGTGCGCGACGCCCGCGCGGCACTCGGCATCGCCGAGGACACCCCGACGGTGCTCTACTACGGTCGGCTCACCCGGTCGAAGGGCGTGCTCGCCCTCCTGGAGGCGTGGGGTCGCGTCCGCACGGCCGCTGCGGCACGCGTACCGGTCACCACTCCCCCCGTGGCCGGTCCCGCGGCGCCCGCGCCGCTCCTCGTGCTGGCCGGTGCGCTCTACGCGGAGGAGGCGGACGCCGTGCACGCCGCGATCGACGCGCTCCCCGCCGGTTCCGTGCTCGTGCTCCCCGAGCGGGACGACGTCGTCCCGCTCCTGCACGCCGCCGACGTCGTGGTGGCGCCGTCCATCGAGCCCGAGGGGTTCGGGCGGGTCGTGGTCGAGGCGATGTCCGCCGGCCGTCCCGTCGTCGCGGCCGCATCGGGCGGCACCGGGGAGATCCTGTCGGGTGACTGGGCGCGGTACACCGTCGACCCGGCGGACCCCGACGCACTGGCGGAGAAGCTGCTCGACACCCTCGACGAAGCCGAACTCGACCCGTCCCTCGCCGCACGGTGCCGCGCGTGGGTTCGTGACCGCTACGGGCGCGAGCCGCACGTGCGAGCGCTGCTGCTGGCACTGCTGGCACACGCCCGGCGCTGACCGGGTCGGCCCGGCGCCGTCCGTGCGCGCCGGGCTCGATGGCGCCGGCGCGCGCCGGTGTGCGCCGAGGCGCTGCGGGCTCGACGGGGTCGGTCCGCGCCGGGCTCGGCGCCGTCAGCCGGCGGTGGGTTCCGTGGACGGCAGCGTGGCCTGGGGGCTCTCGCCGTCCGCGGGCACGTCGATCGTCATCCAGTCGACCAGGAGCGACCCGGCGGCGTCCCGGGGCGGCAGGCCCTCGAGGGACCCCGTCTGCACGACCAGGTGCATGCGTTCCACGGGGATGTCCTGCGTGGTGCTCCCGACGACCTCGTCGTCGACCAGGAACGACATCCGCGAGGGCGTCCACTCGATCGTGTACGTGTGCCAGTCAGCCAGCGACGCGTCGGTCTCGTGGTGGATGCACTTCTCGGCCGGGTCGACCAGGCAGTGCACGTTGAGCCAGGCGGGCGCACCGAGCGCACCCTCGGGGAAGTCGATCTCGCCGTGCGCCCAGACGTTCTCGTCGCTCCAGAGCAGCACCGCCACCCCGTACCCGTCGACCTCGTCGCTCTTCATCCGGATGCTGTAGCGCCCGGAGGTCTGACCGCCCCATCGTCCGTCGACGAGCGGGACGACCCCGCCGGCGAGCGGGGTGCCCGCCTTCGTCGTGCGCAGGTGCATGTCGAGCATCCCGTCGTGGGCGCTCAGCGTGGACGCCTGGTACCGACCGGTCCCCGCGGTGTCCGCGAAGCCGTGGTAGACGGTGAACCGGTCATCGTAGGCCGCCTCGAACCCGCCCGACGGGGTGGTGTCGTCGAAGTCCTCGGAGAACACCCGCTTCCAGCCGTCACCGTCGCCGGTCGGCATCGCGACCCCGCTGGGTCCGGGACCGACGGACGTCGTGCCGGTGGTCGCCGCTGCGACGGCACCGACCGCGACCACCAGGGCCGCGGCCACGATCGCGACCCGTCGTCCTCGTGTCCGGAGCGGGGTGCGGTGGCGGGAGGCGCCGAGGCCGTGCGCGGGTGCGGCACCGTGCGCGGCGGCCGACTGCTCGGCGACCGGGCGGGGGCCGTCCTCGTCCGGGGTCACCCAGCTGCCCATGCGCGGACCTCCGAGAGACCGACGTTGATCGTGCTGTTCGACACCCCGGTCGTGGTGAACCGCACCCAGGTGACGTTCCGGGCGGTGAAGTCGACCGTCCGGGCACTGCCGTCGTTCGGGAGCTCGCCCACGGCGACCTGGCTGCCGTCCGAGAACGTCAGCGTGCCGCTCGTGATCTGGTCGTCGCTGTTCGGACGGTCGTGCAGGACGATGCGCTGGAGCGCGACCGGGGCGGCCCAGTCGAGCTGGATCCAGATGCCGGTCCGTCCCCAGGGCACGGCCCACTCGGCGGTGTGGTCGACCGGGTGGCCGGACACCACGCCGTCGACGGCCTTCGCGACGGTCTGGCCGTCGGCCGGGTTGTCGGCGATCGCCGTCGGGGTCGCCGAGCCGGTGACGTCCCGCAGGCCCGGAGCGGGCGTGGGGGTGGGCGTCGGCGTCCTGCTCGACCCAGAGGATGATGCGCGCCAGGGACGCGGCCGCGGTGCGGTCGTCGATCGCGGCGAAGAACGCGACGGGGTGACCGTTGTACCAGCGCAGTTCGTCCAGCTCGAGGGTCTTGCCCGACCACGGTGAGTCGTCGGGGACCTGGAGCG